>JAIOJU010000006.1 GCA_019911765.1 Thiobacillus sp. | reverse complement strand
GCTTGGGGCGGGGCGTTTGAGGGGTACTGCTTGGCGCAGGTAAGACTTATGCTGCTGCGCGCGAGGCTTTTTTCCGCTCGTGCTCCTGCAGGTGACGCTTGCGGATGCGGATCGACTTCGGCGTGATTTCCACCAGTTCGTCGTCGTCGATGAACTCCACTGCGGATTCCAGCGTCAGCTTGATCGGCGTGGTCAGGCGCACGGCTTCGTCGGTACCGGAGGAGCGCACGTTGGTGAGCTGCTTGCCCTTGATCGGGTTGACCACCAGGTCGTTGTCGCGGCTGTGGATGCCGATGATCATGCCTTCGTACAGCTTGTCGCCGGGCGACACGAACATGCGGCCGCGATCTTCCAGCTTCCACAGCGCATAGGCCACGGCTTCGCCATTGTCCTGGCTGACCAGCACGCCGTTGTGGCGGCCGGGCAGATCAGCCTTGACCGGACCGTAGTCGTCGAACACGTGGCTCATCAGGCCGGTGCCGCGCGTCATGGTCATGAAGTCGGACTGGAAGCCGATCAGGCCGCGTGCGGGAATGTGATATTCGAGGCGGGTGCGGCCGTGGCCGTCTGATTCCATGTTGGTGAGCTCACCGCGGCGGCGACCGATTTCTTCCATCACTGCGCCCTGGGTGTCGTCTTCCAGGTCGATGCTGAGGTTTTCATACGGCTCGCATTTCTCGCCGTCGATTTCCTTGTACACCACACGCGGTTTTCCGACGGCAAGCTCGAAGCCTTCGCGACGCATGTTTTCCAGCAGGATGGTGAGGTGCAGTTCGCCACGACCGGAGACGCGGAACACGTCGGCATCGCCGGTTTCGTCAACGCGCGGGGCGACGTTGACCAGCAGTTCTTTCTTCAGGCGCTCGCGAATCTGGCGGCTGGTGACAAACTTGCCTTCGGTGCCGGCCAGGGGTGATGCATTGACCATGAAGTCCATGTTCAAGGTGGGTTCGTCCACCGGCAGCACGGGCAGGCCGACCGGATTGTCCTTGTCGCAAATGGTGACGCCGATACCGATGTCGTCCAGACCCGAAATGATGATGATGTCGCCGGCCTCGGCTTCATCGACCACCACGCGATCCAGGCCACGGAAACCGAGCACCTGGTTGATACGGCCGCTGGCCACCTGGTCTTCGTGGTTCATCACCACCACCGGCATGCCGGGCTTGATGCGGCCGTTCAGCACGCGACCGACGCCCAGGCGACCGGTGTAGGTGGAGTAATCCAGTGCGGCAATTTGCAGCTGCAGCGGTGCGTCGGGCGAGCCGGGCGGGGTGGGGACGTGGGCGATGACGGTGTCGAACAGTGTCGTCATGTTGTCGGCTGAACCGCCTTCCGAGGGCGCATCCTTCAGATCAAGACAGGCCCAGCCATTGAGGCCCGACGCGTAGATGATGGGGAAGTCGAGCTGCTCATCGGTGGCGTGGAGTTTGTCGAACAGATCGAAGGTTTGATCGACGACCCAGTTCGGACGTGCACCCGGACGGTCCACCTTGTTGATCACGACAATCGGCTTCAAGCCTAGTGCCAGTGCCTTCTTGGTGACGAAGCGCGTTTGCGGCATCGGGCCTTCGACGGCATCGACCAGCAGCACCACGCCATCGACCATGCCAAGCACGCGCTCGACTTCGCCACCGAAGTCGGCGTGGCCGGGGGTGTCGACGATGTTGATGTGGTAGTCACCGTAGGTGATGGCGGTATTCTTTGCCAGAATGGTGATGCCGCGCTCTTTCTCCAGATCGTTGGAGTCCATGACCCGCTCGTCAACCGCCTGGTTGTCGCGGAAGGTGCCGGATTGTTTGAGCAGCTGGTCGACCAGCGTGGTCTTGCCATGGTCGACGTGCGCGATGATGGCGATGTTGCGTAGCTTGCGGGACATGATGGAATGGATGCCGATTGCGGGAAACCCAGCATTATAGCATGGTTGCTTTACAGGCCTGATTGCATGATTAAACTGTCTTGTTTAGCGTGCCAGGGGGTGTGTGCTCAAGCGCTCGTCGATGCGGTCGATGACACGCTGATAGCGTGCACTGCCTATGGGCCCGAAGCGGCGGTCAAACTCGGCCTGTGGCATGTATTCCGGCAGGTCGCGATAGTCCGGCAGCAGGTCGGCATCGCTGCGCGCGTTGGCCAACAGTTGGCGTATCTGGGCGGCTTCATCGCCGGTGGCGCGCTCACCAAGGCGCACACCGGCACGGTTGGCGGCCAGGTCGGTGAAGCTGAAGCCCGATCCCTTGTCTGCGTCTTCCTCTTCCTTGACCAGGCCGATGGCAGTGGCCAGACGGCTGCTTCCGTTCACGGTAAGCGCGGCTGAAATCACGAAATGCTCGGCAAAATCGCGGCGTTCGTGCAAAGACAACAGAACGCGGGGTGCCCGACGGATGGACCGGCTGTCGCCTTCCAGCAGTTTCGGCAAGCTGATGCCCGCCAGATACGCGGCCAGTGCGGTGAGTGCGGCTCGGTTTTCCATCCGCGCATCGCCACCGGCCAGAAGTGCCTGCGCAAACAAGGGGGACATGATGGTGGCCAGGGGAACGGTACTGCCGTGCGGGTAGGGCTTGAGGAGCGCGTCCAGTTGCCCGGCATAGGCAAGCATGCGCACCTGGTCTTCTGGCGCAATCAGCAACTCGGCACTTTTGCGTTCAATTTGGGTCAGCAGCTCCGGGTGCCAGCGGTAGTCCAGCGTGGCCTGGTTTTCGTCGAAATGCACTTGCGAGAACGCATCGGCAAGCGCCGCGTAGGTGTTGTCATGCCGCAGCCAGTGGTGCGTCAGGCGTGCTATCCAGTTCGCCACGGTGCCGGGGAGCGGCAAGCTGCCCAATTGCAGGCTCTGTATCTGCACCCCGTTGGGTATATCCGCCACTTCGGCGGTGATGTTGAGATAGCGCCCGAAGGGGTTGGCTGGCACGGCGAGCGTGGCCGTGAGCGTGGCCTGATTAGGCGTGAGATCGGCGGCGATGCCGCTGACGCGACGCAGCTCAACGGCGTAGTTGAGCAGGCGATTCAGTTCGGTTTCGTCGAGCCGGATGCTGTAGGTGACCTCGGGCGTCTGGCGTCGAGGGTCGTGTTTCTGGAACAGGGATTTGATCCAGGCCAGATCGGTGCGGTGGAATTCGGCAGGCGGCTCGATCGCAGGTTCATCGTCCAGCATCAGCCAGGGCAGAACGGTGAGCCCGGCCAGCACAGCTAAAAATACGCCCCCAAGAATCAATCGCCTCATGTTATTGCTGCTGGTTACGCATGAAATCGGCGGTTTTGAAAAACGCGGCAGTCAGTTCCTGCTGCATTGCGGCATCGATTCCTACGTCCTGCAAGGCGCGCATCATGCAGCTCATCCATTGGTCGCGCTCGGATTCGCCGATGGCGAAGGGCAGGTGGCGGCGGCGCAGGAAAGGGGGACCGAAGCGCTCGGTGTATTCCGGTGGCCCGCCGGTCCAGCCGCTCAGAAACCAGACGAGCTTGTTGCGTGACTCGGTGAGGTCTTCCGGATGCAGCTTGCGGATGCCGTAGTAATCGGGATCTTCGTCCATCAGGGCGTAAAAACGGTCGACCAGCTGTCGAAGGATGCCACTGCCGCCCAGGCGTTCGTAATGAGTTTGCATGGTCTGGACCTGAATGACTCAGGCTTTCACGGGTTTGACAGTGGCCGCTGCAGCTTTGGCTCGTGTACGGGCGTCATCGATGGTCGCAGCGGTGGCCAGTGCCACGCCCATACGGCGACGGACAAAGGCTTCCGGCTTGCCGAACAGCCGCAGGTCGACACCCGGCATGCGCAAGGCATCATCAACGCCTTCATAAGCAATGCCGCTTGCATCCATGCCGCCGTAAATGACTGCCGAAGCACCAGGCTCGCGCAGTGACACATCGACCGGAAGCCCAAGGATGGCGCGGGCGTGCAGTTCGAATTCATTCTGGCGTTGCGTGGCCAGGGTGACCATGCCGGTGTCGTGCGGGCGCGGGCTGACCTCGGAGAACCACACCTGATCGCCCTTGATGAACAGCTCCACGCCGAAAATCCCGCGCCCGCCGAGGTTGCCGGTGACGGCCGCGGCGATTTCCTGCGCGCGCGCACGTGCGGCAGGCGACATTGGCTGCGGCTGCCACGATTCGACGTAATCGCCCTTTACCTGGAGATGCCCGATCGGTTCGCAGAAATGCGTGTCCACCTGTCCCGAGCGGTCAAGCGCGCGCACCGTCAGCAGCGTGATCTCATAGTCGAAATCGATCATGCCCTCGACGATGACGCGCCCCTTGTCGACGCGTCCGCCGCGGGCGGCATCATCCCAGGCTGCAGCCAGTTGACCGGCATCATCGACCCGCGACTGCCCCTTGCCGGACGATGACATCACCGGCTTGATGATGACGGGATAACCCAGTTTTTCGGCCGCTGCCGTCATCTCGGCCAGGCTGTCGGCGAATACATAGGGCGACGTTGGAAGTTTCAGCGTTTCTGCCGCCAGCCTGCGGATGCCCTCGCGGTTCATGGTGAGGTTGGCGGCGCGTGCGCTGGGGATGACTTCGGCCAGTCCGGCGGCCTCGATTTCCAGCAGGGTTCCGGTGGCGATGGCCTCGATTTCCGGCACCACCAGGAGCGGTTTCTCGGCCTCGATCAAACGGCGCAAGGCCACGCCGTCACTCATGTCGATGACGTGTGCGTGATGCGCGACCTGATGGCCCGGGGCGTTGGCATAACGGTCCACTGCGATGACCTCGACGCCCAGCCGCTGCAGGGCAATGATGACTTCCTTGCCGAGTTCGCCCGCACCCAGCAGCATGACGCGGGTGGCGGAAGGAGAGAGCGGGGTGCCGAGATGCATGGCCGGATCCTGAATGGAAAACGCTGATTTTACCGTGACTCAGAGGTGTTCCTCGATGGGCAGCGCCTGCAATATCTGCAGCAGTCCGCGCTGGATCGAGGTGGTTTCGGGCTCGATATCGGAAACGCGTTCGGAATCCAGATCAAGGTCATGCCATTGCAGGCGTTTTTCGATGCTGCTGCCCTTTCTCTCGATGATGAGTTTCGGCTGGTAACTGCGTTCGGGGCGCATTGCATCCTGGGCGATAGCCGTGACCTGTCGGGCGAGTTCGCGCGAGTGGATGACCAGCCCCATTTCGGTGTTGAGCATGGCCGAGCGCGGGTCGAAATTGAAGCTGCCGATAAACACGTGTTCATCGTCGAAAACAAAGGTCTTGGCATGCAGGCTGGCGCGCGACGAGCCTCTGCCAAGGTCGCGCAGGCGACCGCCCGTGGGCTTGGCAATAGGCTTCAACTCGTAGAGATTGACGCCTGCTTCCAGCAGCGGAATGCGGTAATTGGCATAGCCGGCGTGGACAATGGGCACGTCGCTGGCGGCATAGGAATTGGTCAGCACATCGACCTGCACGCCCTGGCTGCGCCAGTATTCGAAATAGGCCATGCCCGTGTTGCCGGGCACAAAATAGGGCGACACGATGAGCGCGCGCCGGGTCGGGTCGACCCAGAGTCCGATGAGTTGCCCGACCAGCAGCTTGGAAGGCGACTTGTAATGATTGAGTATCTTTTCCGGCGGATCGACGATCAGGTCGGCACGTGCGATTTGCCAGGGCATTTTCCCGGACAGCAAGGCGGGAAGGGGGTCGGCATCGGCCAATGCCCGACCATGGTCGCCTTCATGTTGCTGCTCGTAGTATTTATGCAGAAACTGGATGGCATCGAGCAATTTGATGTCGCCAGACGTGATGGGCAGCGCCGAGACGGGTACGGCGGCTTCACTGTTCCAGTACTGGTCGAACGACTGCGACAGGCTGTCAACGATGGTGCCAGCGGCGATGACATCGAGATCGACGAAGGCAAGGTCATGGTGCGCATCGAAATATTCATCGCCAATGTTGCGCCCACCGGTGATACCGAGCTGGTTGTCGGCAATGAAGGCCTTGTTGTGCATGCGGCGGTTGAGACGGACGCTTTCGCGCAGCGCCTGCCAGCCCTTGACCAGCAGGTTGGTACTGCGCGTGTAGAACGGATTGAATAATCGCACCTGGACGTTGGGGTGCGAGTTCAGGGTGGCAAGCCGGAGGTCTTTTTTTGCCGTGTCGATGTCGTCGATCAGCAGGCGTATACGCACGCCGCGCTCGGCTGCTGCCAGCAGTGCCGCTGCCACCAGTTTGCCCGTGGTGTCGTTGTTGAACAGGTAATACTGCACATCGAGTGAACGGCTGGCACGTTGAGCCAGTGCCAGCCGGGCAGCCAGTGCACTGCGGCCATCCTGCAGCAGGTAAAACCCCGATT
Organism: Thiobacillus sp.; assembly: GCA_019911765.1. Lineage (GTDB taxonomy): Bacteria > Pseudomonadota > Gammaproteobacteria > Burkholderiales > Thiobacillaceae > Thiobacillus. The sequence goes on along the minus strand of JAIOJU010000006.1, from coordinate 7,991 downwards.
CGCCAGGCGGAATGCGAGCAGCCACTTGAGCTCTCAGCGGGTTGTCGGCGAGCGGGGCAAGCGTTTGGGAGGGGGAACGTCTGGCATCGAGATCGATCGTGGGCGCACAACCGGAGAACGCCAGCAGTGCAGTCAGTACGAGACAGGCAAGGTATCGCCGGTCAGGCCGTTTGTTCATGCAGTCGCGGCCAGTCGAAACAGGGGCCTGGATCCGTTTTGCGGCCGGGCGCGATGTCACTGTGTCCCACCACGCCGCGGATCGGGTAGGTCTGTTTCAACTGTCGCACCAGAGGGATCAGCGTGGCGTACTGGGCATCGGTGAAAGGGAGATCGTCCGTGCCTTCCAGTTCAATGCCGATGGAAAAATCATTGCAGCGCTCGCACCCTTGCCAGCTGGATACGCCGGCATGCCAGGCACGCTGGGTGCATGGCACAAACTGGATCAGGCTGCCGTCACGGCGGATGAAAAAATGCGCTGAAACCTTGATGTCCCGAATGCCCTGGTAATACGGGTGGGCATCCCAGTCGAGCTGGTTGGTGAAGAGCTCGGTTACAGCATTGCCATCGAACATGCCGGGCGGCAGGGAAATGTTGTGGATGACGATCAGCTCGATTGCACAGCCTGCCGGGCGCGCATCATGATTGGGCGAAACAACCCGATGTCCGGCAGCCAGCCAGCCGAGTTCATCGAGATCGCAGGAAGCGGGAATTGACATGGCGCAAGCTTACTCGACCCGCGACAAGTCTGGAAACATCCGGCCACACCCCTTAGACTGCCGACTTTCCCTGATTCTTATGGTGCGTCATGAGCCCACATGAAGCGCAGCAATTGCTGGACAATGCTGAGCCCATTGCCTCGGAAGAAGCAGTGGCAGCGGTTCTCGGCCGCCTGGCCGAAGAAATTTCCCTGAAGCTGGCCGACGCGTTCCCGCTGGTATTGCCGGTGATGGGGGGCGCGGTGGTGTTTGCCGGCCAGTTGTTGCCGCGACTGCGTTTTCCGCTGGAATTCGATTACCTGCACGTTACCCGGTACCGGGGCAATACCTCTGGCGGTGAGATGGAGTGGCGGGTGCTGCCCGGACAAAACGTGGTTGGTCGCACGGTGCTGGTGCTGGATGACATCCTGGACGAGGGTGAAACCCTGGCGGCGATACGCGACAAGTTGTTGAGCATGGGGGCGGCGCGTGTATGGTCTGCGGTGCTGACCGACAAGGATAACGGACTGGACAAGCCCGTTCAGGCTGATTTTGTAGGAATGAGTGTACCCAACCGCTATGTGTTCGGCTGCGGTATGGATATTCATGGGCTATGGCGTAACCTGCCCGCCATTTACGCTTTGAAGGATCAATGACATGTTAGGCATTATTGGCGGTACCGGGCTGACGCAACTGGCCAATCTGGAAATCACCCATCGCAAGGTGGCCCGCACGCCGTACGGCGAGCCCTCTGGTGCGTTGACCTTTGGCCATATCTGCGATCAGGAAGTGGTGTTTCTGGCGCGCCATGGTTATGGCCACACCATCCCCCCACACGCAGTGAATTACCGGGCCAACCTGTGGGCGCTCAAGGAGCACGGGGTAGACCGCGTGGTATCCGTCGCCACGGTCGGCTGCATCCATGCCGAGCTGCTCCCCGGCATGCTGGTCATTCCGGACCAGATCGTTGATTACACGCATGGCCGGGCAGCGACGTATTTTGTCGACAACAGCAAACCCGTCACACACCTTGATTTCACCTATCCATATTGCAAGGCCATGCGGGCCGCGTTGTTGCAAGCGGCAGCCAGCAGCGGGATCAAATTGCGCGACGGTGGGGTATACGGCGCGGTCCAGGGGCCACGTCTTGAAACGGCGGCCGAGATCAACCGCATGGAACGTGACGGTGTCGACATGGTGGGCATGACCGGCATGCCGGAAGCGTATCTGGCACGCGAACTCGAGCTTTGTTATGCCGCTGTGGGTGCTGTGGTGAACCATGCTGCAGGGCGGGGCCGTTCGCTTGAAGGCATCCAGATGGAAGAAATCCAGCCCCTGCTGGGCGAAGTGATGCTGCAGGTGCGACATTTGCTCGAGCAGCTGGTGACCAACGATGCCAGCGGGCTGTGCGCATTCTGACTGGATGAAGCGGACGACATGAAACTCTATCGCGCGTTGCAGGCGCAAGGCTTTGGTTCACGCAAAGGCAGCATCGCGTATGTAAGGGCCGGCATGATCGAGGTGAATGGCGTGGTGTGCGACGATCCGGAGACCGAGGTGGATCCCGTTGGTCTGGAGTTGACGCTCGATGGCCTGACCTTGCCCTTTCACGACAAAGCCTATGTGTTGATGCACAAGCCGGCAGGTCATGAGTGTTCGCATCATCCCAGCCATCACCCCAGCGTGTTTGCCTTGTTGCCGCCCCCCTTCGTGCTGCGTGGCGTGCAGTGCGTGGGGCGGCTCGATCAGGACACCACCGGTTTGCTGCTGTTTTCCGACGACGGCCAGTTTATCCACCGCATGACCTCACCCAAAAAAGGCGTGGCCAAGCGCTACCTGGCGACCTGTGCCGACCCCGTCAGCGAGGCCATGCTGGCGGCCTTGCGGTCGGGCGTGCAACTCAATGATGAACCTGCGCCGATTGCGGCGCTGGCGTGCGAGCAAACTGATGCACATAGCCTGCGCTTGACCCTGAGTGAGGGCAAGTACCATCAGGTCAAGCGCATGATCGCGGCCACCGGCAACCGGGTGGTCACGCTACACCGCGAAGCGATTGGTGATTTTGGCCTGCCTGCCGACCTGGCACCGGGCGCGTGGTGCTGGCTCAGCGATGACGAATTGAAACAACTGGAGCAGCCATGGCGGTCCGCGATGTCCTGAAGATGGGGGATCCGCGCCTGCTGGCGCGTGCAAATCCGGTAGCGGATTTTGCTTCGCCTGAACTGGCGCAACTGATTATCGACATGCGCGACACCATGCGCGCACTCGATGGGGCCGGACTGGCCGCGCCGCAAATCGGTGTCGGGTTGCAGGTGGTGATCTTCGAGGTCAGCGCCAATCCACGTTACCCCGATGTCGGAACGGTGCCGTTTACGGTCCTGATCAATCCGGTTCTTACGCCGCTTTCCGATGTGATCGAAGACGGTTGGGAAGGCTGCCTGTCTGTTCCGGGAATGCGCGGGCTGGTGCCACGTCATGTCGCCTTGCGCTATCAGGGCTATGACGCGGCAGGTCAGCCGATCGATCGCAGCGTGAGCGATTTCCACGCCCGCGTGGTGCAGCATGAGGTGGACCATCTCAACGGCATTCTGTATCCCATGCGTATCCGCGATCTGCGCGATTTCGGCTTCACCGACACCTTGTTTCCCGGGCAAAATCTGCAGGACGATTGACGGACTTTCGACGTTTTCAGGCACGCATTTAGCTAGCCTAAAGTTGTTCCTTTCCTCGCCGCTAACTTGAATCGTAAACGTGGGCAATGTGCCCCGACTCAAGCAGCAAGGATTAAAGATGAACCCGGAACAACAGATCCTGCAGGCTCAATGCCGTATTCAGCACGCTGACGTGATGATGGGCGAAGCGGTCCAGCTCGACGATATCGCCGCCCAGTTGATGACGGTGCAGCGCTACTGGAATGCCCCCCATCGTGAAGCACACCTGACCGCTGCACTGGCAGATAGCCGTGCCGTGTGGCATGGCATCCAGACGGCACTGGCCAAGGGGGGGCTGGAACTGCCGCTGGAAGTGCAGCACAATCTGCTGATTCTGTCGGTCTATGCCGACAGCAAGATTTGCGCATGCGAGGAAGTACCTAGTACCGATGTACTGGGCAGCCTGATTGCCTTGACGCGTACGCTTGCCGGAAGCCTCAAGGAATGGCGGGTGGCGGCATGAGCGATTTGCAGCAGATTGTCAGTCTGGCTGATTCGACCGGGGTGAGTTCCTCGGTACGTCCCGGTCGTGCGCGCAATCGTACGAAAACCGAACTGGACGAGAAGATTAAAAAGCCTGCTGACGGTATCCGGAAAAAATCACCGCCAGCGCGCAAGGCGCCATCGCGTGGCCGGTATGTAGACGAGTACGCGCGTCCGGCTTTCTAGTACGACAATCCTTCACTTCAGCACCTCGCGGACCTCGGCAACCAGCGCCGCGGTTTTTGCGGGGTCTTGCAACACTTCTCCCCTGATCAAAAACGTGTCTTCGACGCGCTCTCCCAGCGTGTCGATTTTGGCGGTATATACGCCCACGTTGTTTCGCATCAATACTTCAGCCACTTCAAACAGCAGGCCGCCGCGATCCGGACAGGTGATGGAGAGCATGTGGCCGTAGCCCGGCGCATCGGCTTCCAGGTGCACGGTGGTGGGGTAGGGATGGTGGCGTTGGTGGCGTGACAGGCGGCCGCGTGTGGGTGGCTGGAGGGGCTGTGCGGGGTCGAGATCGCGCGCCAGTTCGTGTTCCACAAAGCTCAGGAAATCACGGTAATGAATGCCACGGTTGACCAGGTCCATGACCTGAAAGCTGTCGAGCGCGTAGCCATGCCGGGTGGTATGGGTTTTGGCTTCGAGAATGGTGTACTGGATGCGCGCAAAAAAACCGCATATCCGGGCAAACAGGTCGGAGCGATCCGGCGTGTAAACCAGCACCTGAATCCCTTCTCCGGCAGGTGAAAGGCGTGCACGTACGATGGCGCTGGGGCTGGTAGTGTGGCGCCACAGCATGCGTGCCTGCCAGGCCATTTCCCGGGCGTCAAAGCGGGTGAAATAGCGGGTGTCGAGGTGCTGCCATAGCGCATCGGCCACGCTATTGGGCAATCCATAGAGCGCGAGATTGATGCGTGCTTCAGACTGTTTGCTGGCTATGTCGGAGGCTGCGTCTTCGTCACCGGCAAGCCGGGCTTGCGCAGCCTGGTACAGGTCTTCCAGCAGCTTGCCTTTCCAGGCATTCCATACTTTGGGACTGGTGCCGCGAATATCGGCTACGGTCAGCAGGTACAGGGCAGTGAGCCGGCGGGTGTTGCCGACCTTGGCGGTAAAGGCGGCGATCACTTCGGGGTCGCTGATGTCCTCTTTTTGCGAGGTGCGCGACATCACCAGATGCATCCCAACCAGCCAGGCAACCAGTTCGCTGTCTGTTTTATCGAGTCCGTGTTGGCTGCAAAACCGTAGCGCATCGGCCATGCCCAATTCGGAGTGGTCGCCGCCGCGGCCCTTGGCAATGTCGTGAAACAGTGCAGCCAGATACAGCAATTCGGGCTTGTCGAAAGCAGCGATCAGCTTGCTGGCAAGCGGGAACTCGTGGGCGAGCGTGGGCACGGTAAAACGCCGCACATTCCGCAGCACGGTGAGGATGTGTTCATCCACTGTGTAGACATGAAACAGGTCGTGCTGCATTTGTCCGACGATGCGACCAAACGCCGGGATGTAACAGCCGAGCAGGCCGTAGCGGTGCATGGCGCGCAAGGCACGGGTCACGCCATGCGGCTGGCGCAGCAGGGTCATGAACAGGGCGCGATGCGCCGGGTTGGCACGAAATGCGGCATTGATGCGGGTGCGGCCACGCCACAGTGCACGCAGGGTGGCGGGTTCGAAGCCCGCGAGCTGTGGGTGCTGCGCATACAGGATGAAGGCACGCAGCAGTGCATCAGGTTTGCGCTTGAACAACTCGGGGTCGCGGACTTCAAGCAGATTGGCGCGTACCTGAAAGTCCTCGTCGAGCGGTTGCGGTGGGGCCGTCACCGGAAACAGCCGCGCGCGCAGCGATTGAATCAGGATGTCATTGGCACGCTGGATCAGTTTGGCTGCGCGGTAATAGCCCTGCATCAGATGCTCGCCGGCACCTTTGTGTTCGGTGGCGGTAAGCCCCAGTTGCGCCGCCAGTTCGGTCTGGTAATCGAATGCCAGCCGGTCTTCGCGTCGTTTGGCCAGCAAATGCAGGTGAATTCGCAGTGCCGATAAACTGCGTTCGACGTGCTCGATGCGCCGTGCCTCGGTGCGGGTGAGCAGGTTGGCACGCGCCAGTCCGGTCCAGCCACCGGCAATGCCACAGGCCTGCGTCAGCCAGTGGATGGTATGCAGGTCGCGCAACCCGCCCGGGCTGTCCTTGAGATTGGGTTCGAGCTTGTAGGCGCTGTCGTCGAAACGTGCATGGCGTGCTTGTTGCTCGGCAAGCTTGCCTTCGAAAAAATGCTGGGCGTCGAAGCGTGCCTGGAAACGCTTCCTGAATTCATCAAATAATGAAGTCGAACCCCAGACGAAGCGTGCTTCGAGCTGGTTGGTTTCCACGGTGAGATCAGCATCGGCTTCGGTGATGCAGTTGTCGATGGTCCGTACGCTATGACCGATTTCCAGTCCCACGTCCCAGCAGGCCTGCACCCAGCTTTCCAGGATGGTTTGTTGTTCGGCTGTGGGGTCGTGTGGCAGCAGCAGCAGAACGTCCACGTCCGACCCCGGGAACAATTCGCCGCGCCCATAACCGCCGACGGCAGCGAGGCAGAAGCTGTCGGGCAAGGTGATCCGGGAATTGATTTCCGACAGCACGCCGTCGACCAGCGCGGCGTGCTGGGTGAGGTAGCGATTGACCTCGGGTTTTTTCAGAAAGGCCGCCGCCAGGCTTGCACGTCCGGCCTTGAGCCGTTCGCGCAGTTCGGCGAAAGACGGTGCGATCACGCGGCCTGGTTTACGCGATCAGGGATGGCCGGGCTGCCGGCAGATACGGTCAGGACCTCAAAGCCGGTGTCGGTCACCAGTATCGTGTGTTCCCACTGCGCCGACAGGCTGCGGTCCTTGGTGACGATGGTCCAGCCGTCCGGCATCTGGCGGATGTCGCGGCGTCCGGCATTGATCATGGGCTCGATGGTGAACGTCATGCCGGCCTCCAACACCATGCCGGTGCCGGGTTTGCCATAGTGCAGCACCTGTGGGTCCTCGTGGAAATTGAGGCCGATGCCGTGGCCGCAAAATTCGCGTACCACGCTGTAGCCACTGTTCTCGGCAAATTGCTGGATCGCGTGGCCGATATCGCCCAGTCGTGCGCCTGGCCTGACTTGAACGATGCCGATCCACATGGCTTCATAGGTGATCTGGATCAGGCGTTTGGCTTGAATCGAGGCATCGCCCACCGCGAACATGCGGCTGGTATCACCATGCCATCCATCCTTGATCACCGTGATGTCGAGATTCACGATGTCACCGTTTTTCAGCAGCTTGTCGCCGGGTACGCCGTGGCACACCTGGTTGTTGACCGAGGAACAGATCGATTTGGGATAAGGTGCGTGGCCGGAAGGCGCGTAGTTCAGCGGGGCCGGGATTGTGCCCTGCACGTTCACCATGTAGTCGTGGCAGAGCTTGTCGAGTTCGCCCGTGGTGACCCCGGGTTTGACAAAGGGCGTGATGTAATCGAGCACTTCCGACCCGAGGCGACCGGCGATGCGCATGCCTTCGATTTCGGCGCCGGTTTTGATAGTGACAGTCATGGTGCGGGTAGTGGAGGGCAAAACGGCATTCTATCGTGCCCGCGCGTGTGGAATAACCCTGATGCGCAGGGGGCCGTGTGGCAGGGGTGATTTGCCCGCAAAAAGGGACGCGATTGACGCGTCCCCTGGCGACTCGGAATATGAGTCGGCGTTCAGATGCCTGAAGGCTTACTGGTTCAAAGACGACGCTCCTTCGCTGCGCATCTGCTCGCGGTTTTCATGGCGGTTCATCTCGCGATATTCATTGCGCTGGGCATCGCCGGCCTGGGAGCCATCGCGCGTCTGGGTGCGCGTCTGCGTGCGTGTCTGCGTCTGGGCTTCGGTGCGCTGGGCATTGCTGGCATTGCCGCCGCCCATGCTTCCCATACCATTACCGCCGCCGCCTCGGGCATAAACTGCGCCGCTGGCGAGGCTGGTGGCGATCAATACCAGGGAAAGAACTTTGATGGATTTCATGCGTGTGCTCCTGAGGGTGGATTGAGTTACCGCCCCCGTCGTCCCGCACCACTGCCTGCGCCTGCACCTGATTTGGCACTCCCGCCAGT
>JAIOJU010000078.1 GCA_019911765.1 Thiobacillus sp. | reverse complement strand
TTATTGAAAAATGTGCTATTGATCATTGGACTATTAGTTTTTAGTGCGTCCTAACATGAAAGCAAATGCGTCAATGACTGAGCCGCCACGTTTACTGGATCAGGTACGCGGCAAAATTCGTCTTAAACATTACAGCATTCGAATGATAATAGGGCCGGTCACGATAATCCGTATCGCCAAACTCCCAATCACCGCAGCACCACCCGCTCCACCACGTACAGCAACGCCGTAATCAGCCCGGCGACCACCGCAAAACGCAGCACGCGGCCGACATAGCCCAGGTATTTCCGATTGCCGGTGAACAACCACGCCAGCCCGAGCGCCACCACCGCAATCAGCAGGGCGACGATCATCAGGCGAATGGCGATCATCAGGCGGTGAGGGGATGCAGGCGGAGAAAGGCGGGCGGAACGTCTTCGTTGTGTTCGAAGCTGACGTATTCCCAGGATTCCTGATGCTGCAGCAATTCGCGCAGCAGCGCGTTGTTGAGCGCGTGGCCGGATTTGTGGGCTTCGAAGGCGCCGATGATGGGGTGGCCCAACAGGTACAGGTCGCCGATGGCATCGAGCACCTTGTGTTTGACGAACTCGTCGTCGTAGCGCAGGCCGTCCTGGTTCAGCACGCGGAATTCGTCCATGACGATGGCGTTGTCGAGCGAGCCGCCGAGGGCGAGGCCCTGGTTGCGCAGGTATTCGACCTCGTGCATGAAACCGAAGGTACGGGCGCGCGCGACTTCCTTGGTGTAGGCGGTGTCGGCGAAATCGATGCTGACGGTCTTGCCGCTCTTGTCGAATACGGGGTGTTTGAAGTCGATGGTGAATTCGACCTTGAAGCCGTTGTGCGGGACGAAGCGCGCCCATTTGTCGCCGTCGCGCACTTCGATCGGCTGCTTGATGCGCACGTATTGTTTCGCCGCATCCTGTTCGACGATACCCGCGGATTGCAGCAGGAAAACAAACGGCGCCGAGGAGCCATCCATGATGGGAATTTCGGGGCCGGTCAGATCGACCAGCAGGTTGTCGATGCCGAGACCCGCCAGCGCGGACATCAAGTGCTCGACGGTGGATACCTTGGCGGCACCGGATTCAAGCATCGAGCACAGCCGCGTGTCGGTAACCAGATAGGGATCGGCGGTGAGCTCGGCGGGCGGATCGAGGTCCATCCGCCGAAACACGATGCCGAGGTTGGGCGCAGCCGGGCGCAGGGTCATCTCGACCTTGACGCCGGAATGCAGGCCCACGCCCGTGGCGCGGACCGGCGTTTTCAGAGTGCGTTGCTTGATCATCCGGGCATTTTAACCGGCCGCGGGGCGAGTAGCCATGGGCGCCTTCCGGTCATTGGCCGGAAGGCGCCCATGCGCCACCTGTCCCGACGACGACTCAGTCGGCCTGGCGACGCAGAAATGCCGGAATATCCAGGGTGTCGATGCCGGAATCGGTCATCGCCTGAATGGTGCGCGAACGACGGGTGGTCATCACGCTCGGCAGTTCTTCGCTGTCGCCCATCATCATCGGCGCATCGTCGGTACCGGTGCGAATGATCTGCATCGGCTTGGGCTGCTGGCGGGCAACCGGACTGCCCAGACCCGTGGCCACCATGGTGACGCGCAAGGACTCTTCCATGCTGTCGTCGAGCACCTGACCGACGATGACGGTGGCTTCTTCGGCGGTGAAGGCCTTGATGGTGTTCATCACTTCGTGGATTTCACGCATCTTCACGGTAGAGGAAGCGGTGATGTTGACCAGCACGCCGCGTGCGCCGGCCAGGTTCACGTCTTCCAGCAAGGGGCTGGCGACGGCTTCTTCGGCGGCGATACGGGCGCGGTTTTCGCCGCTGGCCTGGGCCGAACCCATCATCGCCATGCCCATTTCACTCATCACGGTGCGCACGTCGGCAAAGTCGACGTTGACCAGGCCGGGGCAGTTGATGACTTCGGCGATGCCGCCGACGGCGCCATGCAGCACGTTGTTGGCCGCCTTGAAGGCGTCGAGCATAGAGACATCGTCACCCAGCACCTGCATCAGTTTTTCGTTGGGGATGATGATGAGCGAATCGACATGGCGTGCGAGCTGCTCGATGCCGGCGTTGGCGGCGCGTACGCGCTTGCCTTCGAACATGAAGGGCTTGGTGACGACGGCGACGGTGAGGATGCCGAGTTCCTTGGCGACTTCGGCCACCACGGGGGCGGCGCCGGTGCCGGTGCCGCCGCCCATGCCGGCGGTGATGAACAACATGTCTGCGCCGTCGATCATCTCGGCGATGCGCTCACGGTCTTCCAGCGCGGCTTCGCGGCCGATATCCGGATTCGCGCCTGCGCCCAGGCCCTTGGTCACGCCATTGCCAAGCTGCAGCTGCATCTTGGCCTGGTTGCGATTCAGGGCTTGCGCGTCGGTGTTGATGGCGATGAATTCCACGCCACTCAAGCCCGACGTGATCATGTGGTCGACCGCGTTGCCGCCGCAACCGCCTACCCCGATCACCTTGATCACTGCATCCTGGGTGTCTACATCCATCAGTTCAAACATGTTGCTCTCCTCTTTTACTCAATCAAAAACCACACTCAAAATCCTTTGGCGTGTTTGCCGCGATGGGTCTGAAGCACCCGGCACAACCACCAAATCCTGTTTCGACATCGCCTGTGTTATCCCGTGGGCATGTCAGAAATTCCCCTTGAACCAGCTTTTCATCCGCTCAAGAATGTCCTTGAAACTGTTGCCCGTCAGCTTGGGCGCATCGCGTCCGCGCGATTCCAGCCCGGCCATCAGCAGGCCCATGCAGGTGGCATAGCGCGGGTTGTGCATCACTTCGGCCAGCCCGCCTTCGTAACGCGGCCAGCCCATGCGCACCGGCATGTGAAACACTTCCTCTCCGAGTTCGACCATGCCCTGCATGCCGGCCGAGCCGCCGGTGATGACGATGCCGGACGACAGCAGTTCCTCGAAACCGCTGCGGCGCAGTTCGGCCTGCACCAGCGAATACAGCTCTTCCATGCGCGGCTCGATGAATTCGGCCAGGGTCTGTCTGGACAAGGTGCGCGGCGGGCGGTCGCCAATGCCGGGCACTTCGATCATGTCGCGCGCGTCGGCCAGCTGACGCAGCGCGCAGCCATAGCGCACCTTGATGTCCTCGGCTTCCTTGGGCGGGGTGCGCAAGGCCACCGCGATGTCGTTATTGACCTGGTCGCCCGCCACCGGAATGACGGCGGTGTGACGGATCGCACCGTTGGTGAACACGGCGATGTCGGTGGTGCCGCCGCCGATATCGACCAGGCACACGCCCAGTTCGCGCTCGTCTTCGGTCAGCACCGCCATCGCCGAGGCCAGCGGCTGCAGCACCAGATCGGCCACTTCCAGCCCGCAACGGCGCACGCACTTGATGATGTTCTGCGCCGCCGACACGGCGCCGGTGACGATGTGCACCTTCACTTCGAGTCGCACCGCGCTCATGCCGAGCGGATCGCGCACATCTTCCTGGCCGTCGACGATGAATTCCTGCGGAATGGTGTGCAGGATTTGCTGGTCGGTCGGAATGTTGACCGCGCGGGCGGTCTCCACCACCCGGTCGACATCCATCTGGCTGATTTCCTTGTCCTTGATGGCGAACATGCCGTGCGAGTTGAAGCTCTTGATGTGGCTGCCCGCGATGCCGGTGTAGACCTCGCGGATCTTGCAGTCGGCCATCAGCTCGGCTTCCTCCAGCGCGCGCTGGATGGCATTGACGGTGGCCTCGATGTTGACCACCACGCCACGGCGCAAACCGCGCGAGGGGCTTGTACCCATGCCGATGATCTCCAGCACGCCCTCGTCGTTGATTTCGGCGACGATGCAGACGATCTTGGAGGTACCAATATCGAGGCCGACAACCAGGTTTTTAGGGTCTCTTGGCTTACTCATATTGCGTGGCACTCATGTTGCACTCGGTTTAAAGGGTGAGGCGCCGTTCGGCATCCGTACGGCAAAGCCATCGGGGTAGCGCAAATCGACCGTGTCAGGCGTCATCTGGGCGGCGGGCGCAATCGGGGGCGCAGGCAGATCGCCTGGCGCACCTGCCGGAGGGATGGAGGAATCCGTCACGGCCTGTGCGGCAAACAGGCGCGGATACAGGGCCACGAACCGCGCCAGCCGCGCATCGGCCTGCTCGCGCCCCAGCGCCAGCTGCATGTTGTTGTCCAGCCGGATGCGCCAGGCATGACGCGGCGACAGGCGCAGTTCGCTGATGCGCATCCCCAGCGGCGCAAGTGCGGCCTGATGGCTGCGGTAGGCAGTGACCACTTCCAGGCTGCTGTCCTCGGGACCATACAGCCGCGGCAAGGGTTGGTTCACCGCGGCCACAAACACATCGCCCGCATCGCTGATCAGTGCGTGATCGTTCCAGCGCGCCAATGGCACATGTTCAACCAGCGACACCACCAGGGTGTCGGGCCAGCGGCGCTCCACGCGTGCTTCGCGCACCCACGGCAGTTTTTCCAGGCTGCTGCGCACGTGCTCCAGATCCACGGTAAAGAACGTGCCCCGCACCCGGCGCTCGGCCACCAGCCGGATTTGTGCCTCAGTCACATGGGCAGTGGGCGTCTTCACTTCCAGGGTATGCAGGGCAAACCACGGCTGCGCTGCCAGCCAGTTGATTCCGCCATAGGTCAGCAGGCCGAGCGCACCCCAGGTCAGCGCACGCGCAAGCTGACACAAGGGATGGGCTTCGAGTTCAGGCGACATGCTCATGCCAGCGTCTGCTCCAGAATTTTCATGCACAGCGCATCGAAATCCAGTCCGGCCACGCGTGCCGCCATCGGCACCAGGCTGTGATCGGTCATGCCGGGCGAGGTATTCGCTTCCAGCAGATAAGGGTTGCCCAGGCTGTCGAGCATCACATCGACCCGGCCCCAGCCGCGGCCGCCAAGCAGACGGAACGCATCCAGCGCCAGCTGGCGAAACGCCATTTCCTGGGAATCGAGCAAACCGGCCGGGCAGTGATACTCGGTGTCGTTGCTGATGTACTTGGCTTCGAAGTCGTAGAACGCCTTGTCCTGCGGTGGCTGCAAACGGATCAGCGGCAACGCGGTATCGCCCAGAATGCCCACCGTGAATTCGGCGCCGTCGATGAATTTCTCAGCCAGCACTAATGGGTCATGCTCGGCAGCCATGTCATATGCGGCTTTCAGCGTGCCATGCCCGGTCACCTTGCTCATGCCGATGCTGGAGCCTTCACGCGCGGGCTTGACGAAGATGGGCAGGCCGAGCTTCTTTTCGACCGCGGCAAAATCGCTGGTGGCGGTAAGAATCTCCCAATCGGCTGTGGGCAGGCCGGCGGCACGCCACAGCAATTTGGTGCGCCATTTATCCATGCCGATGGCCGATGCCATGACGCCGCTCCCGGTATAGGGAATGTCCAGCAATTCGAGCGCACCCTGCATGCAGCCGTCTTCACCGTAGCGTCCGTGCAGCGCGATGAAAACGCGATCGAATTCGCCGGTAATCAGATCACCGAGATTGCGTGTGGCCGGATCGAATGCATGCGCATCCACCCCCTGCCGGGTGAGCGCTGCCAGCACGGCCGCACCACTATTCAGGGATACGGGGCGCTCGGCCGACGTGCCCCCCAGCATCACGGCGACCTTGCCAAAACGTTTCGCCGACTCAATCACACTCACTGACGCTCTCCAATAATTCGCACTTCGCGGATCAGCCGCACATTGGTGCGCGCTTCCACACTGCCTTCCACATGTTCGATCAGCCGTTCGATATCGGTTGCCGTGGCCTTGCCCCGGTTGACGATGAAGTTGGCGTGTTTCTCGGACACCTGCGCATCACCGATGCGGAAGCCCTTGAGCCCGCAGCTTTCGATCAAGCGGGCGGCAAAATCGCCGGGGGGGTTGCGAAACACCGAACCGGCATTCGGCAGATTCAAAGGCTGGGAGGCGATACGCTTTTTCAGCAGATCCTTGATCACTTCACGCGAGGCCGTGCCATCGCCGCGCGCCAGCCGGAACCAGCCGCCGATAAACCATTCCTGCTGTGCCTGCTTCAGCGCGACATGCCGGTAGCCCGTGACATATTCATGCGGCAGGCGCTCGTTGATCTGGCCCTGACGATCCAGCGTCTGCACCTGCACCAGCCTGTCCCAGGTCTCGCTGCCGTAGCAGCCGGCGTTCATTGCGATGGCGCCGCCAACCGTGCCCGGAATGCCGGCCCAGAACTCGCCACCCACCAGATTGTGGGTCGCGGCAAAACGCGCCAGCTTGGGCGAAGCGACGCCTGCCTGGGCATACACCAGCGCAGTATCGATATCGGCCGGAGCCGGTGGAAATCCCTGCGTGCGGCACTCGATCGCCAGCCTGGTCAGCACGCCGTGCAGCAGGATCACGACCCCGGTGACGCCGCCATCGCGCACCAGCAGATTGCTGCCCAGGCCCACCATGTGGATGTCCTGCTGCGCGGGCACCGAGCGCACCAGCCAGGTCAGATCTTCCAGATCGGCCGGGATATAGACGCGCTGCGCCGCGCCGCCGGCACGCCAGGAGACATGCTTTTTCATCGGCTCGTTGTAGAGGAACTGTCCGCGCAGCACCGGAGCGGCACCGCCGCCCAGATCCATCTCGCTCATGCGGTAGTCATGCCGCATGGTCAGCTCCCAGGGCCGGGGCCACTTGCCCGATGCTGCCCGCACCCATCACCAGCACCACATCGCCGGCTTGCGCCAGATCATGTAGCGCTGCGGGCACATCGGCGACGTTTTCCACAAACACCGGCTCAACCCGTCCGGCGACCCGGACGGCGCGCGCCAGTGCCCGCCCATCCGCCGCGACGATGGGCGCCTCGCCTGCGGGATAGACCTCGGTCAGCACCAGCACATCGGTTTCCGACAGCACTTTTACAAAATCCTCGAAGCAATCGCGCGTGCGGGTGTAACGGTGCGGCTGGAACACCAGCACCAGACGCCGGCCAGGAAAGGCACCGCGTGCAGCCGCCAACGTGGCCGCCATTTCCACCGGATGATGGCCGTAGTCATCGACCAGGCTGTAATGCCCACCATCCCTGGCGGGATGCTCGCCGTAGCGCTGAAAACGCCGCCCCACTCCATGAAACTCGGCCAGGGCCTTGACGATGGCAGCGTCGCTGGCATCGACCTCGGTCGCGACCGCGATGGCCGACAGGGCATTCAGCACGTTGTGCATGCCGGGGTGGTTGAGCACGATATCGAGATCCGCCATGCCTTCGCGCTTGACGGTGAAACGCATCTGGCCCGCTTCGAAGCGCGCATTGACCGCGCGTACCTGCGCCGACTCGTCAAAGCCATAGGTGGTGATCGGCTTGGTGATGCGCGGAATGATTTCGCGCACGTTCGGATCGTCGACACACAGCACGGCCATGCCATAGAAAGGCAGACGCTGGCAGAAGTCGACGAAGGCCTGTTTCAGACGCTCGAAGTCATGGCCATAGGTATCCATGTGATCGGCGTCGATGTTGGTGACGATCGCGATCACTGGCGTGAGATAGAGAAAGGACGCGTCCGATTCGTCTGCCTCGGCCACCAGGAAATCGCCTTTGCCGAGTCGCGCATTGGTGCCGGCTGCGGTCAATTTGCCGCCGATGACATAGGTCGGGTCCATGCCTGCCTCACCGAGTATGCTGGCCACCAGGCTGGTCGTCGTGGTCTTGCCATGCGTGCCGGCCACCGCGATGCCCTGCTGCAGGCGCATCAGTTCGGCCAGCATCAACGCGCGCGGCACGATGGGCAATTTCCTGTCACGGGCCGCAACCAGCTCGGGGTTGTCTTCCTGCACCGCAGTCGATACCACCACGGCATCGGCGCCGTCGATATTCCCGGCGGCATGCCCGCGCTGGATGCGTGCACCAAGCCGGGCCAGCCGCTGCGTGACGGCATTGTCGGCAAGATCCGACCCGGACACGGCATAACCCAGATTCAGCAACACCTCGGCGATGCCGCACATGCCGACGCCGCCGATGCCGATGAAGTGGATATGTTTGACCGCGTGTTTCATGACGCCCTCCGGGCGGTGATGAGGCGTGAGGCGTGAGGCGTGAGGCGCGGGGTTTGCTTCATTTCGCCAGGGCCTCGCAAATATCCGCGACCTGCTGCGTCGCATCGGGCTTGGCCAACGCCAGAGCTTTGTCCGACATGACCGCGAGCGTGGCGCGATCCAGTCCGCCGATCAGCGCGGCCAGCTTGTCTGCGGTCAGGTCCTTTTGCTGCATCAGCCAGGCTGCGCCGGCTGTGCTGAGAAATTCGGCATTGCCGGTCTGATGGTCATCCACGGCAAACGGAAACGGCACCAGCACGGCGGGGATGCCGGCACAGGCCAGCTCGGCCACCGTCATCGCGCCGGCGCGACAGATGGCAAAGTCGCACGCCCGGTAGGCCGCCGCCATGTCTTCGATGTAGTCGCGCACCTCGGCCTCGACCCCGGCAGCAGCGTAATTGGCGCGCAGGATATCGAGATGCTGGCGACCCGACTGGTGCACCACCTGTGGACGCCGTTCAACCGGCAGCAAGGCCAGCGCTTTGGGGATCAGGTCATTCAATGCCGATGCGCCCAAACTGCCGCCGACTACCAGCAAACGCAAGGGGCCACTGTGCGACGCCTTGCCCACGCCAGCGATATCGGTCCGCACCGGATTGCCCACCCATTCAGTGGCCACGCTGCGGCACGGAATGGGCTTGTCCTTTTCGCCCCGGAACGCCTGCGGGAAAGCCGTCAGCACGCGATTGGCGAGACAGGCCAGCACCCGGTTGGTCAGGCCGCCGACCGAATTCTGTTCGTGGATGACCAGCGGCTTGTTGAGCAGGCTGGCCATCATGCCGCCGGGAAAAGCGGTGTAGCCGCCCATGCCCAGCACCACATCGGGCCGGCGCTGCAGGATCGCGCGCAGGCTCTGGCCAAAGGCGATCAGCAGCATCAGCGGCAGCATCAGCTTTTTCAGCAAGCCCTTGCCGCGCATGCCGCCCATCGACACCCACACCATGTCGATGCCGGCCTGCGGTACCACGCGCGCTTCCAGCCCGGCACGCGTGCCAAGCCAGAACACATTCCAGCCGCGCGCGCGCAAGGCATCTGCCACTGCAAGCGCGGGATAGACATGGCCGCCGGTTCCACCGGCCATCACCATGAGGGTGCGATTCGCGGCGGCCATCAAAATGTTTTCCCCCGCATCATCTGCCGGTGCTCCCAGTCGATGCGCAGCAGCACCGCGATGGCCAGGCAGTTGGCGACGATGCCGCTGCCACCGAACGACAGGAAAGGCAGGGTGAGCCCTTTGGTCGGCAGCAGGCCGACGTTCACCCCCATGTTGATGAGCGCCTGCACGCCGAGCCAGATGCCGATGCCCTGCGCAACCAGCGCGCAAAAATTGCGTTCGAGCTGCGCCGCGCGATGGCCGATCAGGAAAGCCTTGACGATGAGCCAGGCAAACAGCCCGACCACGAACAGCACGCCGACAAAGCCGAATTCTTCGGCGATGACCGACAGCAGGAAGTCGGTATGGGCCTCGGGCAGGTAGAACAATTTCTCGACACTGCCACCCAGGCCCAGGCCCAGCCACTCACCCCGGCCAAAGGCAATCAGGGCATGCGACAGCTGGTAACCCTTGCCGTAGGGGTCGGCGAACGGATCCATGAATCCGAGCACGCGCTGCAGGCGGTACGGCGAAGTCAGAATCAGCAGCACAAACCCGATCAGCAACACCACCACCAGTCCCGCAAACACTTTCCAGTTCAGTCCGCCCAGGAACAGGATGCCCATGGCGATGGAAATGATGACCACGAAGGCACCAAAGTCCGGCTCGCGCAGCAGCAGGGCGCCGGCCAGCATCATCACGCCGGCCATCGGCAGAAAGCCCTTCTTGAAGTCATGCATGAAGGCCGCCTTGCGCGTGGTGTAGTCGGCCGCATAGAGCACCGCCAGAAACTTCATCAGTTCTGATGGCTGCAGGTTGGCAAAGCCGAGCGGAATCCAGCGCCGGCTGCCGTTTACTTCGCGCCCGATGCCCGGAATCAGCACCACCAGCAGAAGCAGCAACCCCGCCAGGAACAGATACGGTGCCGCCTGCTGCCAGACCTTGGTCGGAATCTGGAAGGCACCTACGCCAACCATGACACCCAGCACGATGAATATGCCCTGGCGCAGCAAATAATATTCGCCGTTGCCCCCGGTGTATTTGGCCGCCTCGGCAATCGCAATGGACGCCGAATAGACCATCACCCACCCGATTGCCAGCAAGCCGATCGCCAGCCACATCAGGTTGAAATCAAGCTCGGAACTGGGCTTGGGTGCGCGCGCGGCGTACAGCATCAGGTCGCGCCCCTTTCTGCAGCCAGCTTGTTGACGGCTGAGATAAAGACTTCGGCACGATGGGTGTAATTGCGGAACATGTCGAAGCTGGCGCACGCCGGGGACAACAGCACGGCGTCTCCCGGGTGGGCTAGCCGCTGGGCCTGTTCGACCGCTTCGGCCAGGCTGCCGACTTTAACCGTTTCCACGTTACAGCCCTCGATCGCCGCAGCGATCAGCGGCGCATCGCGCCCGATCAGCAGCACGGCGCGTGCATTGGCCTCGACCGCCGCTTTCAGCGGACTGAAATCCTGGCCTTTGCCATCGCCGCCCAGAATCACCACCGCGCGGCGCTTGCCCATGCCGTAGAGCGCGGCTTCGGTGGCACCCACATTGGTGCCCTTGGAATCGTCGTAATAGGTAACGCCTTCGATGTCGGCAATTTTCTCGACCCGGTGCGGCAAGCCCTTGAAATGCAGCAATCCGCGCAGCAGGTCGTCCATCGGCAAATCCAGTGCACGAGTCAGCGCCAGCGCGGCCAGCGCATTGGCGGCGTTATGCAGGCCCGCCACAGGCAAATCGGATTGCGGCATCAGCATGTCGCCGCCCAGACACAGCTCGTCCTCGCACAGGCCAAAATTCTGGCCGCGCGGGCAGCGATCCAGGCCAAAGCTGACCACTTGCCGCCCCGGCAGGATCATGGCCATCGTTCGCGGGTCGTCACGATTCACCACCTGCACCCCATCGCCATTGAAAATCCGCGCCTTGGCTGTGGCATAGGCCGCCATGTCGGCGTAGCGATCCATGTGGTCTTCCGACAGGTTGAGTACGGCAGCGGCGGTGGCGTTGAGATGCGTCGTGGTTTCCAGCTGGAAACTGGACAGTTCCAGCACCCACACCTCGGGAACAGGAGAAATACCCTGCTCGACTTCGTACAAGGCATCGAGCACAGGCAGGCCAATATTGCCCGCCACGCAGGTCGCCAGACCCGCCATGCGGCACATGTCGCCGCACATCGCAGTGACCGTGCTCTTGCCGTTGCTGCCGGTGATGGCGATGACCCGGATGGGAGGCGTCTCGTCCGATGCATTGGCACGCTCGGCATTCAGCGCCTGGATGGCGCGTGCAAACAGTTCGACGTCGCCGACCGCTTCGACGCCTGCGGCAACGGCCCGCTCGACGGCCGGCTCGGAAAGCGGCACGCCGGGGCTGACAACGAGCAGCTCTGCCGCCTGCAGCAGCGCGTCGTCGAACGGGCCGGTATGCAGCGACACCTGTGGCAGCCATTCGGCCAGACGCTCTGCGTGCGGCGGGGTGGCGCGGCTATCCGCCACGCTCACCTTTGCGCCACGCGCAACCAGCCAGCGCGCGCATGACAGGCCGGTGTCTCCCAGCCCGAGGACCAGGACGTTTTTGCCGGAAAGATTGAGGCTGTCGTAGTTCATCTCAGTTTCAGGCTCGATAGCCCGATCAGCACCAGCATCATGCTGATGATCCAGAACCGCACGGGAGGATTCTGGTGTCGCCATAACGTGCAGGCGCCGCCTGCACATGAGTCTCCCCCGAATCTTCCCGTAGTGCGTTTCATCCTGGTTGCGCTCATCTCAGTTTCAGGCTCGATAGCCCGATCAGCACCAGCATCATGCTGATGATCCAGAACCGCACCACCACCTGATTCTCTTTCCAGCCCTTGAGTTCATAGTGATGATGAATCGGTGCCATGCGGAATACGCGCTTGCCGGTAAGCTTGAACGAAGCGACCTGCACCATCACCGACAGGGTTTCCACCACAAATACGCCGCACATGATGAACAGGATGATTTCCTGACGCACGATCACGGCGACCACACCCAGCGCGGCACCGAGTGCCAGCGCCCCCACATCCCCCATGAAGACTTCTGCCGGGTAGGCGTTGAACCACAGGAAGGCCAGGCCGGCGCCGGCCATGGCCGCACAAAATACGGCCAGCTCACCCGCACCCGGGATAAAGGGCACGCCCAGGTATTTTGAGAACACCGCGTTACCCGCAACGTAGGCAAAAATCGCCAGGGCTGCTGCCACCATCACGGTCGGCAGGATGGCGAGGCCATCCAGGCCATCGGTCAGGTTGACTGCGTTGCTCGAGCCCACGATGACGAAATAAGTCAGCGCGATGAACCCCACGGCCGACAAGGTCAGCGTTGCATGTTTGAGAAAGGGGATGATGAGTTCGGTCTGCGCCGGCAAGGCAGCGGTTTGCCACAGATAACCGGCGACCAGCAGCCCAATCACCGATTGCCAGAAATATTTCCAGCGCGAGGGCAGACCGCGCGAGTTCTTTTCCACCACCTTGCGCCAGTCATCCACCCAGCCGATGACACCGAAACCCAGCAGCGTAAACAGTGCCACCCAGACGTAATCGTTTCGCAGATCGGCCCACAGCAACGTGGTAATGGTCACCGACACCAGAATCAGCGCGCCGCCCATGGTCGGCGTCCCGGCCTTGATCAGGTGCGTTTGCGGGCCATCGTTGCGTACCGACTGGCCAATTTTCAGGGCGGCAAGCTTGCGGATCACCGCCGGGCCGACGATGAATGAAATCGTCAGCGCGGTGAGCGCAGCCAGCACGGCACGTAACGTCAGATAATTAAAGACGTTGAAGGCGCGAATGTCCTGGCCGAGTTGTTGAAATAGCCAAAGCAGCATGTCAGTGTCCCTGTTTCCCGTCGGCCTGGCTGTCCGGGTCTTCCATAAAACTTTGCACCACGCGTTCCATCTGCATGAAGCGCGAACCCTTCACCAGCACGGTGGTGTCGGGTGTCAGTTCATTTTCAAGTTCGGCAAGCAGTTCCTGGATGCGTTCGAAATGCATGGCACCGGCACCGAATGCGCCGACGGTTTCCTGCGTCAGCTCGCCCAGTGCCAGGAGCTTGTTTACTCCTGCGGCGCGCGCGGCCAACCCGGTTTGCGCGTGCATGGCTGCGGCATCCGTCCCCAGTTCGCCCATGTCGCCCAGCACCAGGATTTTTTTGCCCGGCTGCTGGGCCAGCACCGCCAACGCTGCTTTTACCGAATCGGGATTGGCGTTGTAGGTGTCATCGATGAAGGTACTGCCATGCAGGGCCGGTTTCTTTTGCAGTCGGCCCTTGATCCCGGTGAAGCCGGACAGGCCCGCCACCATGCTGCGATGGCTGACGTCGAGCGCAAATGCGGCCGCAGCCGCAGCAAGCGCATTCATCACGTTGTGTGCGCCCGGCACCTGCAGTTCGATTTCAAGGGTGGCATCGGGTAGCGTCAGGGTAAGTAACGCGCCAAAATCAGTCGGCTGGTAGCGCCCGCGAACCGTTGCTGTCTGCGCCAAGCCGAAGTCGATCACGCGGTGCTGGACATTGGCTTCGCGCCACAGCCAGGCATACGCATCGTCGGCATTGAATACGGCGATGCCCGCGTCCGGCAGGCCATTGAAAATTTCACCCTTGGCGCGCGCAATGTTTTCGACCGACCCCAGGAATCCGATATGCGCGGTCAGCGCATTGTTGATCACGGCCACATCCGGGCGTGCCAGCCGCGTCAGGGTGTCGATCTCGCCCGCGTGGTTCATGCCCATTTCCAGCACGGCATAGCGGTGCGTTTCACGCAGTCGCAGCAGCATCAGCGGCAGGCCGATGTCATTGTTGAGATTGCCTTCGGTGTTGAGCACCGCCGACCCGGACCCCGCTTCCTCCCGCAGGATCGCCGCCAGCATTTCCTTCACCGTGGTCTTGCCATTGCTGCCTGTAATCGCCACCACCGGCAGGCTGAAACGGTTACGCCAGGCGGCAGCCAGCTTGCCGAGTGCGAGGCGGGTATCGTCGACGCGGATGGCGGTGACAATATCGGGCGCCTGGATACGGTCAAGCACGACGCCGACCGCACCCTGTTTCAGGGCCTGTGCCGCATAGTTGCCGCCATCGAATTTTTCACCGCGCAGCGCAATAAACAGGTCGCCCGGCTGGATGCTGCGACTGTCGGTTGAGACGCGCAGCACGTCGGCGTCCGCACCATTGCAGGGGACGTCCAGCATGGCTGCCGCTTCGGCAAGGCGCATCATGTCCAGGCCTCCAGCGCCTTGCGCGCAACATCCACATCGGAAAACGGCAGACGCTCTCCGGCAATTTCCTGGTAATCCTCATGACCCTTGCCCGCGATCAGAACCACATCGCCCGGCTGGGCGCCGCCAATCGCTTCGAAGATGGCACGCGCGCGATCTGCCTCGATGTGCAGCGGATGATCCGGCTTGCCGCCGCCGGCTCCCGCCAGGATGTCGTCGATGATGTGACGCGGATCCTCGGTACGCGGATTGTCGCTGGTGACCCAGACTTCGTCCGCGCCCTGAACGGCAGCCTGCCCCATCAGCGGACGCTTGCCCTTGTCGCGGTTGCCGCCGCAGCCAAAGACACAGACCAGGCGACCGCCGCTGACGATTTCGCGCAGGGTAGCGAGCACCTTTTCCAGTGCATCGGGGGTGTGGGCATAATCCACCACCACCAACGGGTGCGCGTCGCCACCCAAAGTCTGCATCCGCCCCGGCGGTGGGCTGATATGTTTGAGCGCCTGGCAGGCATCGTCCAGCTTCACCCCGGACACCAGCAGGGTGGTGAGCACGGCCAGCAGATTGGAGGCATTGAAGCGCCCCAGAAGCGGTGCATCGATCTCGGCATTTCCCCAGTCCGTGCGCACCTTCAGATGCAGGCCCGCTTGCGACAGGATGAGCTGTTCACCCACCACCGCGCCGCGCTTGAAGCCATAGCCTGCAACACGTGAAGCGTCGTGCGCCTGTTCCAGTTGCTGGCCAAACGGGTCATCCACATTCAGCACCAGCCACTCCAGCCCTGGCCAGCCGAACAGCCGCGCCTTGGCCCGGGCATAACCGTCCATGTCGCCGTGATAATCGAGGTGATCGCGCGACAGGTTGGTCAGCACCGCAACATTGAATGAGGTGCCATTGACCCGCTCCTGAACCAGGCCATGCGATGACACTTCCATCGCACACACGGCCGCACCCTGCCGTCGATAGCTCGCAAGGCGCTGCTGCAACTCGATGGCATCCGGCGTCGTGTTCAATGAAGGAACCAGTGCGCCGGGGAAACCATTGCCGGTGGTGCCGATGATGGCGGCTTTCTGCCCCAGTTGCGTGAAGGCTTGCGCCAGCCAGTGCGCCACCGAAGTTTTGCCGTTGGTACCGGTAATCCCGATCATGTGCAGCGCGCGCGAAGGCTCGCCATACACGTGCGCGGCAATTTCACCGATACGGTTTTTAAGCCCGATCACGCCCGCGTTGGGAACGGCCAGCGCCGGATCCCACTGATAGTGATCGGCTTCCCACAGCACGCCATCCGCATGTTGCGCGACGGCCTGTGCAATAAAATCACGGCCATCACGCGACTCGCCCGGGTAGGCGGCAAACACGCTACCCGCTGCCGCTTTACGGCTGTCGCTGGTGAGTTCGCCAACCTTGATTCCGAGCCGTTCCAGCAAATGCGGCACGGATTCCTGCTGTGCCTGCAAAACGTGGGGATCAGCACTCGACCGAATGACCGGTTGCACCATCATGCGCCCCCCCCTGCACGGACGACCAAAGGCGGCGTGCCCT
Source organism: Thiobacillus sp. (assembly GCA_019911765.1). Taxonomy (GTDB): domain Bacteria; phylum Pseudomonadota; class Gammaproteobacteria; order Burkholderiales; family Thiobacillaceae; genus Thiobacillus. The sequence continues at coordinate 2,689 of JAIOJU010000078.1, read as the reverse complement.
GGGTCACGTGCGTCGCGGTTTCAGGCGCGTCCGGTGGCAAGGCCAGCTGCCGCAAGCTACCCGCCATGACCTGCGCAAACACCGGGCCGGCCACGCTGCCGCCGTAATACACGTTGCCAGACGGCTCGTCGATCGCCACGCCAATAATGAGGCGCGGATTCGATGCGGGCGCCATGCCGATAAATGAAGCCAGATAACGATCCGGCGCATAACGACCATTGACTACTTTATGGGCGGTGCCGGTCTTGCCAGCCACGCGATACCCCGGCACACGGGTGCGTGTTCCGGTACCGCCTTCCTGGGTGACCGTTTCCATCATGGCGCGCACTTCGCGCGCCACGCTCGGTGAAAACACCCGCTCGCCCACCATCTCCTGCGGCTCGCGCTTGAGGAAGGACAACGGCATCACTTCACCGTCGTTGGCAAACGCCATGTATGCGCGGGACAGCTGCAACAGACTGACCGACAATCCATAGCCATACGCCATCGTGGCCTGCTCAACCGGCTTCCAGCTGTCGGCATCGCGCAGCCGCCCGGATGTTTCACCGGGGAAGCCCGATCCAGGCTTCTGGCCAAAGCCGGCGCGGTTCAATACTTCCCAGAATTGCTGCGGCGTCAGCGTCATGGCCATTTTGACAGCGCCGACGTTGCTCGATTTCTGGATGATTTCACTCACCGTCATTTGCGGATGCGGATGCTCGTCGCGCACCCGCTTGGTTCCAACCAGCCAGGTTTGCGGCGTATCGATCACGCTGTCAGGGTGAAACAGGCCGCGCTCCAAAACCGCCGCCGCCACAAATGGCTTGATGGTCGATCCCGGTTCGAAGGTGTCGATCACTGCGCGGTTGCGCATCGGGCCCGGCTGGTAATTACGCCGATTATTGGGATTGAAATTAGGCTGATTCGCCAGCGCCAGAATCTCGCCGGTCTTGGCGTCGAGCACGACCACGCTGCCGCCTTTGGCCTTGTGCGTGGCAATCGCAGCAGCCAGTTCCCGATGCGCCAGATATTGAATCTTGAGGTCCAGTGCCAGCGCCAGATTGCCGCCCATTTGTGCGGTCTTGATCGGCACCAGATCGCGGATGGTGTTGCCGCGACGATCACGCATGATCTGGCGTTCGCCTTCGCGACCGGCCAGCCAATCCTGGTATGCGCGTTCGACGCCTTCCTGGCCCTGGTCATCCACATTGGTAAAGCCCACCACATGCGCCGCCACATCGCCAGCCGGGTAATAGCGCCGGAACTCGCGCCGCAAGTGCAGTCCAGGCACGCCCATGGCGGCAATCTTGACTGCCTGCTCGGGTGTCACCGGGCGCTGCAGGCTGAATTCGCCACGTGTTTTGCGCTCCAGTTTTTTCGCCAGGACTTTGGGTGACATATCCAGCGCCTTGGCCAGTTGCCCCTGCTGGACAGGCGACAACTTGAGCTCGGCCGGGCGTGCCCACAAGGACTCAACCGGTGTGCTGATAGCCAGCAACTGGCCGTGACGGTCAGATACCTGACCACGATGCGCCGGCAGGGAAAGATAGCGATTGGCCACCGCATCACCCTTGCCTTGCAGATAATCGGTATTCAGTCCTTGCAGGTAAAAGGCACGCCCGGCAACCAGCACAAACCCGGAAAGCAGCAAGCCACCCACAGCGGCCATGCGCCAGGGTGCCAAATTCAGCTTGAGCAGTTTGCGGGAGTGGTAATTCACGGTACGGCCATCCGTGTTTCAAGTCGTGCGGTTTCCACCCGGATACGCTCCTGCGGCGGCGGCATCAGGCCAAGTTGCGAACGCGCAAGCGTATCCACGCGCGCCGGGTTGGACCAGGTGCTTTCTTCCAGCTGCAGCTGGCCCCACTGCTCATCGAGCGCACGCGCCTCTTTTTTCAAGCGTTCCAGTTCCACAAAATAGATGCGTGAGCGATGCTGTGACTGAATCACCGCCAACGCACACAGCACCAGCACCATTGCCAACACAATATTGAGACGGCTCACTGCAACCCACCTGCGCGTTCGGCCACCCGCAATACCGCACTCCGGGCACGCGGGTTGTCCGCCACCTCGGCGTCACTCGCATGCTGGGCACGTCCAATCAGTTTCAGGCGACCCGGCTTCAGCATGTCGGCGCGAATCGGCAAGCGCGCAGGCGCCTGTTCGCCCATGGCCTCGTCACGCATGAAGCGCTTGACGATCCGGTCTTCCAGAGAATGAAAGCTGATGACCGCGAGCCGCCCGCCAGGCCGGAGTGCATTCACGCATTGCGGCAGCACGTCGCTCAATTCTTCCAGTTCGCGGTTGAGATAAATCCGTATAGCCTGGAAGCTGCGTGTCGCCGGATGCTGGCCCGGCTCGCGCCGCTTGACCGCTGCGGCGATGAGGTTCGCCAGCTGACCGGTGCTGCGGATTGCTTCTTTTTCGCGTGCCGCAACAATCGCGCGCGCAATCGATTTAGCAAACCGCTCTTCCCCATAGGTGCGGATGACTTCACTGATCTCCCCCTCTGCCGCCGACGCCAGCCAGTCTGCCGCCGACATGCCACTCTCCGGATCCATACGCATATCGAGCGGCGCATCGAATCGAAAGCTGAAACCGCGCGTTGCGTCATCCAGCTGCGGCGACGACACCCCGATATCCAGCAAAATTCCATCCACCTGCGTCACGCCCAACTCACCCAGCACCCCACCCAAACGCGAAAACGCAC
>JAIOJU010000077.1 GCA_019911765.1 Thiobacillus sp. | reverse complement strand
GTTGACGGCTATTGGCATGGCCGCGCCGGGCTGGAAAACAGTCTGGCGCAAAACGCCTGACAGGTTGAGAAGTCGCGAATGCTGATCACACGCAGACTGGAATTCGATGCCGGCCACCGCATCCCGCAGCATGCCAGCCAGTGCCGGCATCTGCACGGCCATCGCTATGCGATCGAAATCACCCTGTCGGGCGACATCATCCGCACCGAGGGCGCGGCCGAACAGGGCATGGTGATGGACTTTTCCGATGTGAAGAATATCGCCAACACGGTGCTGGTCAACCAGTGGGATCATGCGTTCCTGGTGTATCAGGGCGACCATGCCGTGGTCGGGTTTCTGGCATCGTTGCCCGAGCACAAGACAGTGGTGCTGCCGGTGGTGCCGACCGCGGAAAATCTCGCCGCCGAAGCGTTCCGCATTCTCGATGCCGCCTATCTCGATACCTACGGCAACCATCTGCTGCTGCAACGGGTACGCTTATACGAAACCCCCAACAACTGGGCTGACGCAGTGCGTTAAGGAACCGGCCCGATTTTCAGGAATGAAGCCATCATGTTGAATCTTGCCTTCCCGCCATCGCTAGCCAATATGGTCAGCCGGCTGCCGGTCACCCCACCCAGCCTGGCATTCTCATTGGCAGCCAACCGCCTGCTGTGGCCCGCACTGAAAACCCTCGACTGGCAACTGCTGATTGGCCGCTGTTACGCCATTCGCGTCAAAGACCTCGGGCTCAATCTGCGCTTTACCGTCAGCCAGCGCGGATTCGCACCGGACAGCGGCGTGCCTGATCTCACCATCAGCGCCACCGCGCGTGATTTCCTGCTGCTGCTCAGCCGCCGCGAAGACCCCGACACCCTGTTCTTCAGCCGTCGCCTGGTAAGCGAAGGCGATACCGAACTGGGCCTCACCGTCAAGAATCTGCTCGATGCCCTCGACCCCGAACTGGTGCTGGGTCGTTTGCCCACACCTTTGGCGCATGCGGCACAACGCATGATGGCGGCGTAGCGGATAGCCGAAACTTTCAGGGACAGGCTCACTGTGAAGCCACTCGATTACCTAGTCTGATTTACACAAGGTCCGGGATACTCTACAGTTCATCGGGCCATGCCCAATTCGCCCCTATCCCTTGCGATGCCTCGCCGTTTGTCGGTGAGCATCAAGCTGGGCGGGCTATTCCTGGTGCTGGCGACGCTCACCACGGGCAATCTGGTTTTTTCCAATGTGCTGCACGGCAGCATCGAGAACATCGCCGGCCTCATCAACCAGAGCGGGAAACTACGCTATCACTCCCAGAAGATCGCCTTCAATTCGGCCGGTTTTGCACTGGAGCCAAGTATGGCTGCCAGAGCAGCGGGACTGGAGGGAGAGGCCGAGTTTGAAGTGCTCTATGTCAGCGTGGTACACGATGTAAAACAACTTCATCCGTTGATGCGCAGTGCCGGGGACGGTCTGGATGCGCATCTGCAGCAGATCGATCAAACCTGGCAGCGCCAGCACGTGGCCCTGGCGCGCGTGCTGGCCGAGCCGGCGCTGACGGCACGATTGTCAGCCCAGCGCGAGGTGGCCATCCTGGCGCAACAGTTGCTGGGTCAGACCGATGACTTGGTGAATACGCTGGAAAAAACTGAACGCTCCGCCCGCCAGCGGGCGGATTTCATCATTTACCTGGTGCTGGCACTGGAAGCCCTGCTCATGTTCGGAACCTTCTTCTATGTGCGCTCGCGGGTCACCCTGCCCATCATCAATCTGATTGAGTTCACCCGGCGTTTCGCCATCGGCAAACAAGCCGTGCGCGAGGATTGAGGGCGCTGGACACGCCAGACCGGACCGCGTGCGGCGTTGACGCTGAACTGGTTGGCGACCCCGTTCGAGGGCAATTTACCAGGCTGTTGACCCCTGCCCGATTTACACAAGGATGGGAATCCCCTACAGTCCTGAAAGTTAGGGCAGCTAAAAAGATAAAAAGATCATGAGCACCCCATCGTTATCCGTTGCGCCCCCTCGCCGTATGTCGGTGAGTATCAAGCTGGGTGCCGTATTCCTGTTGCTGGCGATAATTGCCAGTGGCAATCTGTATTTTTCCAACGTGATGCATGACAGCATCGCGAATGTTGGTGGCATCATCAACCAGAGCGGGCGGCTGCGCTATCTCTCCCAGAAGATTGCCTTCAATTCGGCCAGCTTTGTGCTGGAGCCGAGTGAGGCGGCCAAGCAGGTGGGGCTGGAGACGGAAACCGAATTTGCACTACGTTATGCCGCTCTGGCACAGGAAATTGAGCAGCTTCATCCGCTGATGCGTAGTGCCGGAGATGGCCTGGAGGCGCATCTGGAGCAGATCGATCAGACCCGGCAGCACCAGCGTGCCGTACTGGCGCGCGTGCGGGCCGAGCCGGAGTTGACGGCGCGCCGGGCCGCCCAGAGTGAGGTGGCGACCGATGCGGTTTTGCTGCTGGGCCAGACCGATGCTTTGGTGGGCGCGCTGGAAAAAGCTGCCCACTCCGCTCGCCAGCGAGTGAATTTCATTATTTACTTGGTGCAGGCGCTGGAAGTTCTGCTCATGCTCGGGGCCTTCTTCTTTGTGCGCTCGCGGATCACCCTGCCCATCATCAATCTGACCGAGTTCAGCCGGCGTTTTGCCGCCGGCGAGCATGGCGTGAGGATGGACTTCCACTCGCATGACGAGATCGGTGAACTGGTGCTGACATTTAATAGTACGGCGAAGCAGGTTTCCGCACTGGTTGAAGAACTCGATCGTCGTGTGCGGGAAAACGCCATGCTGGCGGCCATTCTTGAATCCACTTCCGACTTTGTCGGCACGGCATCCCCGGAAGGTCATTGTCTGTATATCAATCGCGCCGGGCGCAGGATCATGGGGCTTGCCGAGGATGAAAGCCTGAGTGGCCATACCATTGCCAATTTCTACCCGCCCGAGATGGCCGATCTGATGCTCCATACCGCGCTCCCCGCCGCGGCCCAGGATGGGGCGTGGACCGGGGAGAGCATCCTGCGTGCGAGCAACGGGCAAAGTATTCCCGTGTCGCAGGTGACTCTCGCCCACAGAACGCCCGATGGCACGGTGGATTACTACTCCAGCATCATGCGCGACACGTCGCATTTCAAGAAACTGGAACAACGCCTGCAGTCCGCGCTCGATTTCCATCTCAAACTGATGCAGGAGTTCCCCAATCCGATCTGGCGTGCGGGGCGTGACAGCAAGTGCAATTACTTCAACCGCGCCTGGCTGGATTTCACCGGCCGCACCCTGGAGCAGGAACTGGACGACGGCTGGGCTGACGGCGTACACCCGGATGATCGCGAACGCTGCCTGAGCACCTATCTTTCCGCCTTCAACCGGCACGAGGTATTCACCATGGAATACCGCCTGCGCCATCGCGACGGCAGCTACCACTGGCTGTTCGATCACGGCGCGCCCTTTACCGACCTGGACGGGGAATTTGCCGGTTATATGGGCGCCTGCTACGACATCGAGGAGCGCAAGCGGTACGAATCCGAACTCGAATACCAGGCGCAGCATGATGCGCTCACCGGGCTGCCGAACCGCAATCTGCTTGCTGACCGGATCAATCAGGTGATCAGTCGCGTGCGTCACCATGGCAGCCTGGTGGGCGTGGTATTCCTCGACCTCGATAATTTCAAGGTGATCAACGACAGCCTCGGCCACGAAGTTGGCGACCAGATCATCAAGGCCGTCAGTGAACGCATTGTTGCCGCGGTGCGCGAAGGTGACACCGTGGCGCGTTACGGCGGCGACGAATTCGTCGTCGTGCTGGCCGATCTCGCGCAGGAAGTGGATCTGGTGAATATCATCCGCAAGCTGATGGCGGTGATGACGGCACCAATCAATATTGAAGGACGCGACATTATCGTCACCTGCAGCCTTGGCGTGGCAGTCTGCCCGCGCGATGGCGAAGATCAGGTTGTCCTGCTGCGCAACGCCGACACCGCGCTCTACCGCGCCAAGGAAGCGGGACGCAACACCTTCCAGTTTTACGCAGCGGAAATGAATCAACGCCTGCTGGCACGTCTCGATCTGGAAAGGGACTTGCGCCAGGCACTGGATAATGGCGAATTCCTGCTTCATTACCAGCCACAGGTCAATTTTGCCAGCGGTGCGATTGTCGGTGTCGAGGCACTGGTGCGCTGGCAGCAACCGGAGCGCGGGATTGTCTCCCCGGCCGAATTCATTCCGCTGGCGGAGGAAACCGGGCTGATCGTGCCGCTGGGCGAATGGGTGTTGCAGGAGGCCTGTCGTCAGGCGCAGGCGTGGCGCGATGCCGGATTGCCGGAGATCAGCATGTCGGTCAACCTGTCCGCACGCCAGTTCCGTGCGCCTGAACTGGTGCAGACCATACTGGGCGTGCTGGCCGAGACCGGGCTGGAGGCGCGTTTTCTCGAAATGGAAATTACCGAAAGCATGCTGATGCACGATCCGGAGGGCGCCATCACGGTGCTGGACGAACTGCAAAAACACGGCATCCGTTTTGCCATGGACGATTTCGGAACCGGTTATTCCTCGCTCAATTACCTCAAGCGCTTCCCCATCCACAAGCTCAAGATCGACCAGTCCTTTGTGTGCAATATCACCACGGATCCGGATGATGCGGCCATCACCAACGCGGTGATCGAGTTATCGCATGGCCTGAATCTGAAAGTCATCGCCGAGGGCGTGGAAACCGAAGCGCAGCGGGTCTTCCTGCATGCGAACGGCTGCGACGAGATGCAGGGCTACCTGTTCAGTCGCCCCGTGCCTGCGGAGGAAATGGGCGCGCTCCTGGCGGCCAACAGTCAGAAACTAGCAGCGCCGGGCGCCACCTGACTGCTGAAGCCTCCCGTAATTTAACCCGGCAGCGCGATCTTCTGGTCGGTGCTGAACTGGTAGTCGCTGAACACCTGCTCCGCGCTGAGGATCTGATAACTGCCGTCCGGCAGTTTGCGGGTGGTGTCCTTGAGCCGGTAGGTGGTCTGGCCGCAGGTCCAGATATCGAAGTTGCGCATATGCGTGCACAGGCAGGTCTTGTCCCTGACTGAAAGCTTCTTCACATCCGGGTGCAGCGCGACCTCACGGTTGTAGGCATCGATATAGGCACAGTTGCCCTTGGCATCGAGCAGGTAGCCGTAGGCTTCGCAGTTGGGACGGATGCCATCGCCGATACCCGGACTGCCCTTGAGCATGCGCATCGGGTAGCCGGTTGGCGAGATCGTATTGACTTCGATGTCGTCTTCGCTGGCCTTGAAATATTCCTGTTTGACCTTGTCCGGCAGGCCGCACTCGTGGGTGACGGTGAAGCGGGTGGCCACCTGCACGGCGGCCGCGCCCTGTTCCAGGAAGCCGGCGGCGTCGCTGCCGGTGAAGATGCCGCCCGCTGCGATCACCGGAATCTCGAGATGCTCGGTTCTAAGGAAGGCCAGCACCTCGGCCATGATGGTGGCGAGGTCGTATTGCGCCCAGTCCATGCCGAAGCCCAGGTGGCCGCCGGCGAGTGGCCCTTCCACCACGACAAAGTCGGGCAGGCGGTTGAGCCTGGCGTTCTTGCGCAGGAACAGTGCCAGCGCGCGCGCCGACGAGACGATGATGCCGAGCTTGGCATCCCGAAAACGCGGGTGGTCTTCGATCAGGGCGAACGAGCCGAGATGCAGTCCGGCGGAGAGGGTGATGCCGTCGACGCCGGCATCGAGCGCTGCGGACAGGCGCACGCGCAGGGTCTCGCGCGGCGAATTCATGGTGAGCTTTTCCATGCAGTTGACGAAAATCATGCCGGAGCCCTGCTTGGCTTCCATGGTTTTGCCGACATGGTTGCGGGTGGCTTCTTCCAGCACGTCCAGGTTGAAGTGCACGCCGGATTTGTCGCTGCTGGCGACGTTGGCCTTGTACTGCTTGAGCTTCTGGCTGACGAATTTGGTGTGGTAGCGGTGGTCGGACACGGCCTGCACCAGCGCGTCTGAAATATGGCCGATGCCGCCGAGGCGCGCCACCTCGAGTGCCAACTCGGTGGTCGAAATGTCCACTCCCATGCCACCGATGACGATCGGTACCAGTTCCTGTTTGCCGAAGCGCAGGCGGAAATCATCCACGCGTTTCATTCTGATCCTTATGACTTTCGTTGAAAGGCCTGGCCGGGGCTTGTGCCCGGGATGCCACGCCTTGTATGGGTTCTGGCCGACGTGTTGCCCTTGAATCAGGTCGCGGCAAGCATGCTCCGCATCTGCTTTGGCCCCGGTTCGTCGTCCGAATGACGAAATTGTATCCGTACACCGCCTGAATGGCACCGGAATGATTCGGCGCAGCCGCAGCAATCACCCATGAATTTTTAAAAAGACTTCAGGATCCACTTGCTTTTCCGGAAAATTCGTTTATATAATCATCTGAACAGGTGATCGTGTGATCACATGTTTGTTCAACGCCCTCACAAACCTGGAGATCCCATGAAGAAAATTCTGTTCACCCCGTTGGTACTGGCCGCAGGCCTTGCTTCGTCTGGCCTCATGGCGGCTGATGCCCCTCAGGGTGCAGCGCCCATGCCGGCCGAAATGCAAAACATGATGAAAGTGTTCACCCCGGAAATGCGCCAGAAGGTGATGGCGTTGTCCCCCGAGCTCAAAGGCACCATCGTGAAACTGCATGCCGGCCATCCGCGTCGCGCCAAGGAGACGACCCTGCGCCAGATCATGCATGAAATCCTGTCCGAATATCAGAGCATCGCCTCGGCACTGGCGACCGACAACGCCGAACAGGCGGCTGAGGCGGCCCGCCGCCTGGCCAGCCATCGCATTCCCAAGGGCGGTTTGCTGCCCTATTTCCCTCTGGACAAGGTCAATAACAATGACCTGGCTGTGCTGCCGGCCATGAACACCATTGTCGAAGGAAGCGCGCTCAAGCTGGCCGAAGCAGCCGATGCGGGCGACATGCCGAAAGCGGCTTCGTACATGAGCGACATCATGACTGGCTGCGTGGCTTGCCATCAGAAATTCCGTGGCGTGCCAGGTATTTCGGCCAACCTGATGACCCCCCTGTCGAAGTAAACCCTAACCCTAGAATCGAGGAGAATCAAACATGAATAAAAATTATCTTTCCGTTGCCGTGGCAACTGCCGTCCTGACCCTGGCACACAATGCCTACGCCACCAATGGCGACCAGATGATCGCCACGTCGGCTGCGCAGGCCGGCATGGGCGGCGCGACGGTCGCCCAGGCCCAGGATGCCCTGACGGTACTGGTCAACCCGGCCGGCATGGCCGATCTCGACATCAAGGATGTGCGTTTTGACCTGGGTTTCGGCCTGCTGAACCCGCCGCGTGAGGTCAATGGCAATGAGAGCGATTCCGACTGGTACATGATGCCCGGCGGCGGTGCGGTCTTTAACGTCAACGACAGGCTCTTCCTGGGTATGGCGCTGGGCGGCGTGGCGGGCATGGGGGTCAACGTGGCCGACATCAATGGCGTCACCGCCGGCACCCCGCCGATGGTGACGACCAAGCAGGTGTTCCGCTTCACGCCAGCCGCGGCCTACAAGGTCAACGATGCACTCACCCTGGGCGCCTCGCTGAACATCGCCAACCAGAGCCTGGCCATGGCCAATGCGAATTTCTCGCTGCCGCAAAACCAGCAATTCGGTTTCGGCGCGACGCTGGGCGCGACCTACAAGATCAATCCCAAGCTGCAGGCAGGTCTCGTCTGGACCAGCAAGACCGATGTGGCCGACATGGAGTACTACACTACCACGGGAACAGTCAGCTTCGACATGGATATGCCTGCCTCGGTGGCTTTCGGCCTGGCGTTCAAGCCGATGCCTGGTTTGCTGGTGGAGGCCGACATCAAGCGTATTTTCTTTAATGATGTGATGGATAGAATTACTGTCACTACCCCTGGCGCACCTTATCCAAGCGCTTTGACTTTTGGCTGGGATGACCAGACCGTGTACTCCATCGGCGTGAAGAAGGACATGGGGCCGATGGCGATCAGCGTCGGTTACAACTATGGCAAATCACCAATCGGCGCCGAAGATGTCACCTCCAACCTCGGCTCTACCGCGATTGTTGAACATCACCTGTCGTTCGGCCTCACCCGCAAGTTCAGCGACAAGGTCAGCGGCAGCTTTGCCTACACCCATGCCTTTGAAAACGAATTGACGCAGAGTGGTGGGACCAACACCATCAAAATCAGTCAGAACCAGTTCAACATGAACATCGCGTACAAGTTCTGATCAGGGCGCCCGGTCGAAGGACCGGGCTCCCCCGCATTTTCCGTCTCATCGAGGCGGTTCAATTAATTGGAGTTTTTCATGACTGTAGATCGTACCGTGCATTTAATGACGGGCCTGATGGTGCTGCTCAGCGTCGTTCTGGCCCATTATTCCAACCCGGACTGGCTCTGGCTCACCGCTTTTATTGGCGTCAGCCTGGCGCAAAGCGGCGTGACCGGCTTCTGCCCGCTGGCATTCATGCTCAAAAAGGCAGGGGTCAGGGAAGGCAGTTGCTGTTCCTGAAAACAGGCTGAATAGCGTGTACCTTGTGGCGGCGGCCGTTTGTGCCGCTGCCGCTACTCATTATCCGGTCCGGATGCTGATAAATCTTCCCGGGCCGCTGGCATCACTTAGGGCACAAAATTAATAGTGACCGTCAAAAAAAGAAAATCCGCCGAAGTCCGCCGTCATGACATCATTGAAGCGGCCATGGAGATCATTCGCCATGAAGGTGTGGCCAAGCTCACCACCCGCTCGTTATCCAAGGCGGTAGGCATTGCACAGCCCACGCTGTTTCTTCACTTCGGCAACAAGAGCCACATCCTGGTTGCACTGGTGGACACCATTCAGGAACGGCTGCAGCAAGAAATGGCCGGACTCGGCCTGGCGCAGATGACGCCGCTGGAGCGCCTGAAGGCGGTCATTCGCGCACATTTGAATTTCATCCAGAAACAACCGGGAATTCCACGTCTGCTGTTTTCCGAAGCCTTGCAAAGTGGCGACCCCATCTTTCGTGACCGCATGAACGAACTGGTGCTGTTCTTTTTGAATTTTGTTGCTGGTTTGATCAGTGCCGCGCAGGAACAGGGGGAAATCCGTCCGGACATCGTCCCGCAGCAGAATGCCTGCATTTTGATCGCTGCAGTGCAGGGGCTGGCTTTTCGCTGGATACTTTCGGATCACCGCTTCGAACTGGCGGATCAGGCCGATGCGGTCATCGCCACCCTGATCGAAGGCTGGGCACCGAGGACGGGTGTCTCAGCGGCGCGCGCGCTGCCCGTCTAAACGGCATCAGGCGCCGGATCTTCCAGGCATACGAGCAGTGCCGGATCATCCTGATGATCAATCAGGATGCGCTTGACCCGCATTTGCCAGAGGCGGCCAAATTCCGTCAGTTCTGTGTCGTTTGCCGTTCCCGCAAGGATGGCGGGCATCAGTTCCTGCAGCTCGGGTGGCGGGGGCACGATCTCGGGATGGAAGGTGACGGCCACGCGTGCACCCGTGTCGAGGCGGCTGAAGCGGACTTCGGTGATGTTTTCTGCGGCGAAGGTCAGCAAATTCTGGCGGCTGAATTGCCCTGCCAGGCCCTTGAACCCGCCTTCACCCGCTGCGCCGGTCAGCATGCCGATGACGGCAGCGATGACGCCGGTGACACCGTCGGTTTGTGCAGTGCCGAATTCGACGCGGACGCCGCCGCGTTCCGGCGTGTCGCCCGGATAGAGCCGGGCGAGCGCCTGCAGCGTCATCAGGTAGGCGCCCGCCACGGTGGGGCAGGAATGCCCGGCAAGTTTGACCACATCGGCATAGCCGTATTCGATCCGCCCCCTGTCGGCCGCGCCAAGCAGTTCGGCAAGCGGGTCGTACAGCGTGATGCGGGCGACCGCATCGAAAAAGTCGGGATAGCTCATGACGGATTCCTTTTCTGAAAATTCAAGGCCGCTAGCAGCGCCGCGCTGGTCTGCAGCAAAAACCAGATCAGTGCGGCCAAGCTCGGCAAAACCCCCCATTCCCAGCCCATTCCGGTTGCGATTCCCCCGCAGCAGAATAGCACCGCGCGGAGGCCGTTGTAGCGCCCCAGGCTGTGGCGCAATCCCGCATGCCATTCGGTTTGTACGCCGGGGTGAAGCCAGACCGGCAGAAGCTGGCTGGCCGCACCGGATACCAGCGGCAGCATGAATCCGGCGATGAAGGACCAGATGGGTTCGGCGGGGTAAAAGGTGTTGACGGTGCCGAGGACCGTGCTGATGACGAGCCCGGCCAGCGCGGCGGCGAGCAGCGGTGCCGCACCGTGAAGCGCAAGGACCTCGCTGCGATAAAGCCGCAGCCAGCTGGCTGCCAGCCGGAAGATCGGGACGAGCCACAATACGCTACCGATCCAGGCAAGCGGGGGGAGCCACGCCGAGCCGGTGGCGATCAGTAGCACGCCGGACAACATCCAGGGCAGGTCGCGGCGCAGTCGTTCGGCGGATTGCGGATCGGGTCGGCCAGCGGCGGTAGGCAGCAGTACGGCTAGTGTACTTACCGCCGTGAGTCCGATGAAACCGAGCGTGTTGAGATGCAGATGCAGGCGACGCAGGGCGGGCATGTGTTGCGGCCAGAACGTGCCGGCAAGAATGGCGAGCAGGGCCAGCACGAGACAGGCCAGCGCGGCTTCGTACCAGGCCAGGCCGGGGTGTGGCCGGCCCAGCATGCCGGCACGTCTTTGTCGGCTCCAGACCAGCAGCGCAGTGGCAGCGGCCGCCGCCAATAGCGCACCTGCAGATCGTGCCCACACCATGTCATGCACATTGAATGAAATCACGGCCAGTGCACCGCCGACCAGGGCCAGCACGGGGATGCCGAGCAGCCCGGTGGAGGCTGCGCGGGTGCGGGTGAGCACCGGGATGAAGTGGCTCATGGCACCCAGGATCAGCGGAATGGCGCCGACTGCCAGCATCAGGTGCACGGTGGTAGCGCGACCAGCCTGGGAGGACCCCAGCAAGGCCGCGGCAAACACGGCCAGGGCGAGGAATACCAGTGCCGGCAACATTGAACCGCTTAGCTGCGAATGAAGTCGATCACGATTTCTCCGGGGTTACGCAGCAGATACTGGATTTCGACGGCGTTGCCATAACGGGCGCGCAACTGGTCGAGCAGCGGCAGCGGGTCGTGGTCATTGACGAAGCGCATGCGCTCGCTCGGGTTCAGCGCGTCCAGTGCACCAAAAATCGCGGCGTGGCGAAAGCGCTTGGCAATTCCTCGCGCGTCGAACGGATAAATCTGGTCCTGTTGCAGATGGAGATGGGCATTCATGATGACGTCCTATAGATGTAAATGGAATACATATTATAAACACGAGATATTGATTTGCGAGCTTATAATTCGACTTTGAGGTACACATTCAAGACATGCAACTCACCCGTTTCACCGATTATTCCTTGCGCGTGTTGATTCATCTGGCCACGTATCCGGATGTGCAGGCCACGGTGGCCGCGCTTGCCGATGAGCATGGCATTTCGCGTCACCATCTCACGCGCGTGGTGCATCAACTCGGCATCAAGGGGTATATCGAAACGTTGCGCGGCAAGGGCGGTGGTGTTCGACTGGCACGCCGGCCTGACCAGATCCGCATCGGCGATGTCGTTCGCGATACGGAAACCGGATTCGAGCTGGCCGAATGCTTCCAGCCAGGCGAAATCAGCTGCCGCCTGTTGCCCTCCTGTGCGCTCAAGCCGGTTCTGGCAGAAGCCGGCCGTGCTTTCCTGACCAGCCTGGACCGCTATACCCTGGCTGATTTGTTGCCCCCCGCCGGCTGATCATTTGGCAGCTTGAAGGCGGCGTCTAGAAAAAGCGCCCGCCGTAAGCGGAAAAGCGCCGCACAGCCGACAGCAGATTGATCCACAACAATCCGGCTGACAGCGCCAATACACTGCCTGCAGCCGCAGCCAGTGGCGACCACCATACGGATGCAATGAGCAGGATGCAGGCGGCCAGGTGCAGCCGAAACTGCATGCGCATCCAGCGTTCCGCAACCATGTTTTTCATCGTGGGGATGCTGCCTGCCCGTGCCTGCAGCTGCGCCTGCAGATGAAACCAGGCAAGGAAGGGTACGATCTTGTAGAGCATGCCGCACACTACGCTGACCGCAAAACCGCCGATAAACAGTACCCCCAGCAGCAGCGGGTAGGCGTCGCTGCCAGCCCATGCCGGCGACAATTGCGCGACGAGCCAGACAGGCATGCACATAATCAAGCTGGCCATGCCAAGGCGCCAGTAATCGAGGGTGACGTCCGGCAGTTTTCTGCGGCGTCTGGATTGCAGACGCAGGGTGGTGAGGGCGAACAGCAGGATGCCGCTGGCGAGACCGGCATCGACGAGGGGACCGGCAACCGGAATCAGCCAGGGTGAGGCCGCGTGAAGCAGAAGCAGGGCAAACATCACGCCCACCAGCCAGCGACTTAGAGCCGGCGGGTACGGCGGCGTGATCTGGAACATCGGCACCACCTGATAGGCGACGCTGATTACCAGCAACCCCACCCAGCCGAGCAGGCCGAAGGCGGCATGGGCGGCGATGATTGCCTTGACGGTGGCGGATGCCCAGCCGTCGGGGCGTACTTGCACCAGTGCCAGCGCCAGCCCGAGCATGACGGTGATGGCCAGGCAGGCCACGGCAAATCGTATGCCGCTGACCGTGCTGCTGGCCACGGCGCGCACCAGGCTGATGGCTGTGGCAGCGAGGAAAACCGTGAACCCGATCCCGAGCAGGATAACGCCCATTTTGAAGGCAAGGGGCGTCGCCATCAGAAAGCCGGTGATCAGGGCAAGGCTTCCCAGCGTGATGGGCACATGGCTGAACCAGGCCACGAACCGGGGCATGGGCAGGGTTGAGCCGGCCACCACCGGCAGCATCTGCATCAAGGCCCCCATCATGGTCATCGCGAGAAACCCCAGGGTGAGCGCATGGGTGAGCGCAAGCGCCTGCGGCGTCCAGCGCGAAGCCAGTGCATCGGGCGCGAATGCGACCAGCATGCCTGCCGCCAGCAGGAACAACGGAGCCGTAAGGAAGAAACGCAGCGGCAGCGCGAACGGCGGCGCCTGTTCGAAAGCGAGGCCGGCTTGCGGGTTCATGGTGGGGTGCGTGCCTTAAAGCCCCCGTCCAGCCTCGTGTCGACGAGGGCAGCGCGGGCGAACAAGGGCATTCCAACCCTCAAGGCTTAACGGCTTCCATGGAGCGGATCAGGTTGTCGCGCTCGCCTGCCAACACCTGGTCGGTCATGGGGTAGAGGACATTTTCTTCCTTCATGTTGTGCTGCTGCATCAGCATGTTGATGGTCTCGGACAGGCCAAGATAGCCTTCGTAATCGGTTTTGATCATGGCGTGCGCCATGTCCTGCATGAGTTCACGCATCTGCTCGTGTTCCATGCGCATGACCTGGGTGGGACCACTCGTGCTGCCGGTACGGGCTTCGAATGCGGGAAACAGCACGTTTTCCTCCATCGCCAGGTGATGCAGCATCGAGGCATGAAACCGGTCGAAAAGTGCGCGCGCGCCGCCCCAGTTTTTTTGGCCTACGGATTCTTCGGCCGAAGCAAATAATTCATCGCAGGCATGGTGGTCGCCGCCTAAAAATTCCAGAATGGTAGCCATTGATTTCTCTCGTTTTTACAGAAAGTTAAGTGTAACAGGACAAGCAAACCCCAAATTCTTCTTGAACTTTTAACAACATGTTGTATGGTTTGTATGCGGCAAGCACAAAATATAGATCAACACGGAGGAAAGACAATGGGCGCTGTGGATACGGTGGTGACGATGGCATTGCGTGAGGTGGTCAAGCGCGACGGGCGGCAGGTTGGGTTCGATTCCGGGAAGATACGCTCGGCCTTGCTGCGTGCAGGCCAGGCATCGGGCGAATATGGCGAAGCCGAGGCGGACTTGCTGACTGCCCAGGTATTGAAGGTGCTGCTGCATCGTTTTCGTGGCGCGCCGCCGGACATCGAACGTATCCAGGACGTGGTCGAGCAGAGCCTGATCGCGGCGAACCACCTGCAAACCGCACGTGCCTACATCGTCTATCGCGAAACCCACAAAAAGCTGCGCGAAGACCGCAAAACGGTGGTGGACGTGGAAGCGTCGATCAACGAATACCTCTCGCGCCAGGACTGGCGGGTCAACGCCAACGCCAACCAGGGATACTCGCTGGGCGGCCTGATCCTCAACGTCTCCGGCAAGGTGGTGGCCAACTACTGGCTCAACCACGTCTATTCGCCCGAACTCGGCGAAGCCCACCGCGACGGCTCGCTCCACGTCCATGATCTCGACATGCTGGCAGGCTACTGTGCCGGCTGGTCGTTGCGCACCCTGCTGCACGAGGGCCTCAACGGCGTGCCGGGCAAGGTCGAGGCCGGTCCACCCAAGCACATGTCCTCCGCCGTCGGCCAGATCGTCAACTTCCTTGGCACGCTGCAGAACGAATGGGCCGGCGCGCAGGCGTTTTCCTCATTCGATACCTACATGGCGCCGTTCATTCGCCAGGACAGGATGGCGTACAAGGAAGTACGCCAGTGCATCCAGGAACTGATCTACAACCTCAACGTACCCTCGCGCTGGGGCACGCAGACACCGTTTACCAACCTGACCTTCGACTGGACCTGCCCCGAGGACCTGCGCGAGCAGGTGCCGGTGATCGCCGGCAAGGAAATGGATTTCACCTACGGTGACCTGCAGGTCGAGATGGACATGATCAACCGTGCCTACATCGAGGTGATGACCGCCGGCGATGCCAAGGGCCGGGTATTCACCTTCCCCATTCCCACTTACAACATGACGCCGGATTTCCCGTGGGAATCGGAAAACGCCGACCGCCTGTTCGCCATGACCGCGCGTTACGGCCTGCCGTACTTCCAGAACTTCATCAATTCCGAGATGAAGCCGAATCACATCCGCTCGATGTGCTGCCGTCTGCAACTCGATCTGCGCGAGTTGCTGAAGCGCGGCAATGGCCTGTTCGGCTCGGCCGAGCAGACCGGCTCGGTGGGCGTGGTGACGATCAACTGTGCCCGCCTGGGACATGAGTATCAGGACGACGAGGCTGGCCTGCTGCGCCGCCTCGATGCCCTGCTCGACATGTCGCGCAACGGTCTGGAAGTCAAGCGCAAGGAAATCCAGCGCCTGATGGACAACGGCCTGTTCCCCTACACCAAGCGCTACCTCGGCACCTTGCGCAATCACTTCTCGACCATCGGCGTCAACGGCGTCAACGAGATGATTCGCAACTTCACCAATGATGAGCACGACATCACCAGCGAGTGGGGTCACGATTTTGCGGTGCGTTTGCTCGACCATATCCGCGGGCGCATCGCTGCATTCCAGGAAGAGACCGGCCATATGTACAACCTGGAAGCGACTCCGGCCGAAGGCACCACCTATCGTTTTGCCAAGGAAGACCGCAAGCGCTATCCGATGATCCTGCAGGCGGGCACGGAGGACGCACCGTACTACACCAATTCGTCGCAACTGCCGGTCGGCTTCACCGACGACGCCTTCGAGGCGCTGGAACGGCAGGACGACCTGCAGCGCAAGTACACCGGCGGCACCGTGCTGCATCTCTATATGTCGGAGAACATTTCCTCGATCAATGCCTGCCGCAATCTGGTGCGCCGTTCGCTGGAGCGTTTCCGCCTGCCCTACATCACGATCACGCCAACTTTTTCCATCTGTCCCAAACATGGTTACATCGCCGGTGAGCATGAGTTCTGCCCCACCTGTGATGAAGAAGCCCTGTCCCGCAAGCGCGCTGTTGCAGCCTGACCCAACCCAAGGAGATTGATATGAATGACATGAGTGTTTCCACCCAGATCCAGAGCATCGCATTGAAGGACGAAGAGCGCACCCGCTGCGAAGTGTGGACCCGCGTGATGGGCTACCACCGTCCGACCACCAGCTTCAACAAGGGCAAGCAGAGCGAGCACCGCGAGCGTCAGTTCTTTGTCGAAGGGCGCTGCGCGCTGGGCTGAACCCACATGCTGCGCCACCAATAATCATGTTGCACGTGGGTGGCCTGACGCCGCTTTCCACCACCGACTGGCCAGGCATGCTGGCTGCGGTGGTGTTTTGTCAGGGCTGTCCCTGGCGCTGCGGCTATTGTCATAATCCCGACCTGATCCCGCCGCGCAGCGAACATGAAATCCCCTGGGAAGAGGTGATGGCATTTTTGCGCCGCCGCCAGGGTCTGCTCGACGGCGTGGTGTTTTCCGGCGGCGAACCAACGCTGCAGGCGGGTTTGGCCGACGCGATGCGTGAAGTGCGCGCGCTCGGTTTCAAGATCGGCCTGCATACCGGCGGCATGGTCACGAAACGTCTGGCAGAGGTATTGCCTCTGGTCGACTGGGTGGGGATGGACGTGAAGGCGCCGTTTGCCGATTACGTGCTCACCACCGGCGTTGCCGGCAGCGGTGAGCGTGCGCTCGAAGGCCTGCAGCAGGTGGTTGCTTCCGGCGTCGACCATGAAGTCCGCACCACCGTGCATCCGGGCTTGCTGCCCGATTCAGATCTTGTTCATGTTGGCCGCGACCTGGCCGGGCGTGGCGTCAAGCGCTACGCGATACAGGCTTTTCGCAGTCAGGGATGTGGGAATGAAAGCCTGTGCCAGAGTGCAACCCGCGAACGTTCCCTGCAGGATGTGGGGGCGGAAATGGCCGGGTTGTTCGAGGCGTTCACGGTACGAGCCTAGATTACTGGCGGCATCCTGTCGCTGAATCGAACTATTTGAAGTCGCTTATTGATCCGGCCAGATTTATCTGCGAGTTCGTTCGTGCTGAGCCTGTCGAAGCACAGCCCTTCGACAGGCTCAGGGCGAACGGTAATTAAGCCTAATCCGTGCCGGTCAATAGCTGGGCAACAGGGTCAGGCGCAGGTCGTCGCCAATCTGGCGCACATCCGCTATGCGGAATCGCATGGCATCGGCAAGCATGGTGAGCGCCGGTTGGGCGAACAAGCCGCGCGCAGCGTCCCCTACCGCCATCGGCGCCATGTACGCCACCCATTCATCGACCAGTCCGGCAGCGAGCAGGGCGCCGTTCAGCGCGGCGCCAGCCTCGACGTGCAGTTCGTTGATGCCGCGTTGCGACAGCAGCGTGAGCAATGCAGGCAGATCAACGCGCTTATCCGTACCGGGCAGTTCGATCACTTCGGCGCCAGCCTGTTTGAGTGCTGCGCGGGCGTCCGGATCAGCGTGGTGGCAGGCAATGAGCGCAGGCAGGATCGCGGCATCCACAGGGGTACGCAAGGCGGAATCGACGATGACCTTGAGCGGCTGCCGGCCGATGTCGATGTTGCGCACGTTCATGCGCGGATTGTCGGCCAGAACCGTGCCGCTGCCAGTGAGGATGGCGCAGGCACGCGCGCGCAGTTTCTGCACATCGGCTCGCGCCGCCTCGCCTGTGATCCACTGCGAGGCGCCGTTGGCAAGCGCGGTCTTGCCGTCCAGCGTGGAGGCCGTCTTCAGGCGCACCCACGGACGTTGCTGGGTCATGCGTGAAATGAAGCCGGGGTTGAGTGCGCGCGCCTCGTTTTCCATCAGCCCGACTTCAGCCTGGATGCCGGCCAGGACCAGCATGGAGATGCCACCCCCTGCGACCAGCGGATTGGGGTCGCTCATCGCCGCCACCACGCGCGCCACTCCGGCCTGAACCAGCGCCTCGGCGCAGGGCGGCGTACGGCCGTGGTGCGAGCAGGGTTCGAGCGTGACGTATACCGTCGCGCCACGTGCGGCGTCGCCGACGGCTTTCAGCGCATGGATTTCGGCATGTGGCGTACCCGCCCGTTGATGCCAGCCTTCGCCAATAACGCGGCCATCCTTGACGATGACACAGCCGACGCGTGGGTTGGGGGTGGTGGTGTAAAGACCCTGTGCCGCGAGTTGCAGCGCGCGTGCCATGTGGGCATGGTCGGCAACGCTGAAACGGTGTGCGGCCGGCATGTCAGGGCTGGTCGATGTCGCGGATGACGTCGCGGAAGTCGTCGACGTCCTGGAAGCTGCGATACACCGAGGCAAACCGGATATAGGCAATCTTGTCGAGCTTCTTCAGCTCGATCATCACCATTTCACCGATCTCGCGCGCAGGCACTTCGCGTTCGCCCAGAGTCAGCAGATGCTGGCGGATCCGGTTGACGGCGGCGTCGACCAGCTCGGTCGAAACCGGGCGCTTGTGCAGTGCACGGCGAAAGCTCTCGCGCAGCTTGGCTTCGGAAAAGTCCTCGCGCGTGCCGTTGGTCTTGACGATCTGCGGCGGCCGCAACTCGGCGGTTTCCCAGGTGGTGAAGCGCTTGTCGCAGTCGGCGCAACGGCGGCGCCGGCGAATCGCGTCACCGGCCTCATTGACGCGGGAGTCAATGACCTGGGTATCGAGGGAACCGCAGAAGGGACATTTCATGTTTGAGCGGAGAGTCGTGAGCGGAGAGCGAGAGCGGTATGCCGAGTGTGAGTTCTCGACTCTCTACTCTCAACTCTCGGCTAATCAGCCATACACCGGAAACTTCGCCGTCAGCTTCGCCACATCGCCCTTGACGCGCTCGATCACCGCTTCGTCATTCGGCGCCTCGAGCACGTCGGCGATCAGGTTGGCCAGTTGTTCGGCTTCCAGTTCGGTGAAGCCGCGCGTGGTCATCGCCGGGGTGCCGATGCGGATGCCGCTGGTGACGAAGGGCTTCTGCGGGTCGTTGGGGATGGAATTCTTGTTGACCGTGATGTGGGCGCGGCCGAGTAGCGCCTCGGCTTCCTTGCCGGTCAGGTTCTTGGGCTGCAGGTCGACCAGGAAGACGTGGCTCTCGGTGCGGCCGGAGATGATGCGCAGGCCGCGCTCGACCAGCACCTTGCACATCACCAGCGCATTGTCGATGACCTGTTCCTGGTAGAGCTTGAACTCCTTGGTCGAGGCTTCCTTGAACGCCGTCGCCTTGCCGGCGATGACGTGCATCAGCGGGCCGCCCTGCAGACCGGGGAAGATGGCGGAGTTGATCGCTTTCTCGTGCTCGGCCTTCATCAGGATGATGCCGCCGCGCGGGCCGCGCAGGGTCTTGTGGG
>JAIOJU010000076.1 GCA_019911765.1 Thiobacillus sp. | reverse complement strand
AGCTGGAATCGCGCCCGGCGCGGGGAAGCAACTGGGAGTACCTGTTCTTTGTCGTCTGCAACGGCCATCGCGAGGATCCGGAAATGATTGCGGCGCTGGCCGAAATCGAAACACGCGCCGCGTTTCTCAAGGTTCTTGGTTCCTATCCCGCTGCTTCAGCATGAAGGCCTGCGACATGACTTGTTCCGGCCTGGCGCCTGCGCACGTGCGTGCGATTGCTCCCTATCTGCCTGGCAAGCCCATATCCGAGCTGGCGCGCGAACTGGGTTTGAACGAGGCCGATATCGTCAAGCTGGCATCGAACGAAAATCCGCTTGGCCCCAGCCCGCTCGCGCTGGCTGCAGCACAGGACGCGTTGCATGACATGGCGCTCTATCCGGATGGTGCCGGCTTTGCGTTGAAATCGAAGCTGTCGGTCAAATTTGGTGTGGCGGCGAACCAGATCGTGCTGGGCAACGGATCGAACGACATTCTCGACATGGCGGCGCGTGCCTTCCTGACTGTCGGCACCTCTTCGGTCTATGCGCAACATGCCTTTGCCGTGTATCCGATTGCCACCCAGACGGCGGGTGCACAGGGCATAGCAGTGGCGGCAAAGGAGTACGGGCACGACCTCGGCGCCATGCGCGCGGCGATCCGTGACGACACGCGTGTGCTGTGGATCGCCAACCCCAACAACCCGACCGGTACCTTCCTGTCGTGGAGCGAGATCGAGGCCTTTCTCGCAACCGTGCCGCCGACTGTTCTGGTGGTGCTGGATGAAGCCTATGGCGAGTACCTGCCACCGGCCGAGCGCTGCGACACCGCTGCCTGGCTGGAACGTTTCCCCAATCTGCTGATCAGCCGTACTTTTTCCAAGGCTTATGGTCTGGCGGGATTGCGTGTCGGTTATGGTCTGGGCAGCGCTGAAGTCATCGATTTGCTGAATCGCGTGCGCCAACCATTCAACGTCAATGCGCCGGCCCTGGCTGCCGCCGAGGCGGCGCTCGACGACAGCGAATTTCTGGCACGCAGCTATGCCCTGAATAGTGCGGGCATGGCGCAGCTGGTGGCAGGGCTTCACGCACTGGGCATCGACACCGTGCCGTCGAAAGGCAATTTTCTGCTGGCAAAAGTCGGCGACGCGGCACGGATCAATGCTGAATTGCTGGCACGCGGCCTGATCGTGCGCCCGGTTGCCAACTATGGCCTGCCTGAATTCCTGCGTATATCGGTGGGGCTGGCCAGGCAGAACACCCGTTTTCTCGATACATTGAAGGACTGTCTGTGATCGTCGAGAAACTCGCCATCGTTGGTACCGGCCTGATCGGCGGTTCGTTTGCCCTGGCTTTGAAACAGGCGGATGCGGTGGGCGAGGTGCTTGGCGTGGGCCGCAATCCGGCCAGCCTGGATGCGGCAATCGGGCGCGGGTTGATCGATCGCGTGGCCGATTGGGCGGCTGCGGGTCAGGCTGACTGTATTTTCCTGGCGATGCCGGTGGGCGATACTGAAAGTGTGCTGTCAGCGTTACTGCCGCATCTGAAACCAGGCGCCATCATCACCGACGCCGGCAGTACCAAGGGCAATGTCATTGCGGCGGCACGTGCGGTATTGAAAACGCGTTTCAACGATTTCGTGCCCGGCCATCCGATTGCCGGTTCCGAGCAGAGCGGACCGCTGGCCGCGCGCGCGGATTTGTACGAAGGTAAAAAAGTGGTGCTCACACCCGAGCCCGATACCCGTACTGATGCGCTTGCCACCGTGCAGGCCTTGTGGGTGGCGGCGGGCGCGCAGGTGGAGATACTGGATGCCGCGCTGCACGACCGCATCTTCGCCGCCGTCAGCCATTTGCCACATCTGGCCGCATTTGCCCTGGTGGATGAACTGGCCGGTCGCGCTGATAGCGATACATTTTTTCGTTTTGCCGCCAGCGGCTTTCGCGATTTCACGCGGATTGCCGGCAGCAGCCCGGAAATGTGGCGCGACATTGCCATGGCGAACCGACCGGCACTGTTGATAGAAATCGATGCCTATCTTGGCGCCTTGCAGGCGATGCGCCAGGCTGTGGCTGAAGAAGACACAGAGGCTTTGCTGGACATGTTTTTGCGTGCCCGGGCCGCCCGTGAAAACTGGATGAAAACACAGGACGTTTGATGGAATTTCTCGATTTACCTGCAAGCACGGCCGCACGCGGCACGGTGCGCCTGCCCGGATCCAAAAGCATTTCCAACCGCGTGCTGCTGCTGGCGGCGTTGGCAAAAGGCACCACGATCGTGCGCGCGCTACTGGATTCGGATGACACGCGGGTGATGCTCGATGCCTTGCGCACACTGGGTGTGGGCGTGGTGCGGATGAGCGATTCCGACGATTACGAGATTCACGGAGTCGATGGTGCGTTTCCTGTGAAGCAGGCCGAATTGTTTCTGGGGAATGCGGGGACGGCATTTCGTTCGCTTACCGCAGCGTGCGCCTTGTCCGGTGGCGAGTATGTGCTGAAAGGCGTTTCCAGGATGCACGAGCGCCCCATCGGCGATCTGGTGGATGCGCTGCGCCTGGTGGGCGCCCGTATCGATTATCTCGGCGTGGAAGGTTTTCCGCCGCTGCATGTTCATCCCGCCACCTTGACGGGCGATACCACGCAGGTGCGCGGCAATGTGTCGAGCCAGTTCCTGACCGGCCTGATGATGGCGCTGCCGCTGCGGCAGCGCAGTACCACCATCGAAGTCGTGGGCGAGTTGATTTCCAAACCGTACATCGGCATTACGCTGGCGATGCTGCACCGCTTCGGGGTGTATGTTGCGCAGGATGGCTGGCAGCGCTTCGGCGTGCCGGCACAGGCGCGTTATCAGAGTCCCGGCGAAATCTGGATCGAGGGCGATGCTTCATCGGCCTCATATTTCCTTGCCGCCGGTGCGATCGGCGGGGGCCCGGTGCGGGTGGAAGGCGTCGGGCGCGACAGCGTGCAGGGCGATGTACGCTTTGCCGATGCCCTGGCGCAGATGGGGGCGCGGATCGAGATGGGGCCGAACTGGATCGAGGCGCGTGCGCCGCAGAGTGGCCGCCTGAAGGCCGTTACGCTGGATTGCAACCATATTCCTGATGCCGCCATGACGCTGGCGGTGGCGGCATTGTTTGCCGACGGCGTGACCACGCTCAACAACATCGCCAGCTGGCGCGTGAAGGAAACCGATCGCATCGCCGCCATGGCAACCGAACTGCGCAAGGTGGGCGCGACGGTGGAAGAGGGCGCGGATTACATCCGCATCACCCCGCCTCACGCCTCACGCCTCACGCCTCACGCAGTAATCGACACCTACGACGATCACCGCATGGCGATGTGCTTGTCATTGGTGACGCTGGGTGGCGTACCGGTGCGCATCAATGACCCTGCATGCGTGAACAAGACCTTCCCGACGTATTTCAGTATTTTTGCCGGTATTGCCCAATGAATTCCGCCTCACCCCTCACCCCTCACCCCTCACCCGTGATCACCATCGATGGTCCGTCAGCGTCGGGCAAGGGCACCGTGGCCGAGCGGGTGGCCGTCGCGCTGGGGTTCCATTTTCTCGACAGCGGCGCACTTTATCGGTTGACTGCGCTGTCGGCCATGAAGCACGGCGTGGCGCTGGATGATGAAGTGCGCGTGGCCGAACTGGCGGAAAAATTGCCGGCTTCGTTCCACGATGGCGCGGTGTGGCTGGTGGATGAGGATGTCACCGAGGCGATCCGTGCGGAAACCGTGGGCGAGGGTGCCTCGAAAGTGGCAGCGTTGCCTGCCGTGCGAACAGCCTTGCTCGACCGCCAGCGTGCCTATCGGCAAGCGCCGGGACTGGTGGCCGACGGCCGTGACATGGGTACCGTGGTGTTTGCTGACGCCGTGGCCAAAGTGTTCCTGACCGCCAGCGCGGAGGCACGTGCCGAGCGTCGGTATAAGCAGTTGATCGGAAAGGGGAACTCTGCTAATCTCCCAGCCCTTGTTGCTGACATGCAGGCGCGCGATGCGCGCGACACCGCCCGCGCGGTGGCGCCGCTGAAACCCGCACCCGATGCGCTGTTTCTCGATACGACCCAAATGGATATCGAATCGGCGGTGCAGGCGGTACTGGCGCACTATGCCTCATCCAGGGCCGGGCTTCGTCCAGGACCGGCAACCAAGTAAGTTTTACCCGTGTTGACCTGCGCCCTGCAGGTTGGCTTTTTGCAACTAACCCCGTCCTTACCGACGGACTGAAGGTTTTAAATGTCTACTGCTACCGCTTCCACTGCCCCCGAAACGATGGAGAGCTTTGCTGCGCTGTTCGAGGAATCCCTTGAACACCAGGAAATGCGCCAGGGTGAAGTGATCACCGCTGAAATCGTCGGCATCGACGGCAACTTCGTGACGGTGAATGCCGGCCTCAAATCCGAGAGCCTGATTCCCATTGAAGAATTCAAGAACGATCAGGGCGAAGTTGAAGCCACGATCGGTGATTTTGTTTCGGTCGCCATCGAGTCGATCGAAGACGGATTTGGCGCCACCAAGCTGTCGCGCGAG
This sequence comes from Thiobacillus sp., assembly GCA_019911765.1. GTDB lineage: Bacteria > Pseudomonadota > Gammaproteobacteria > Burkholderiales > Thiobacillaceae > Thiobacillus. The sequence continues at coordinate 25,613 of JAIOJU010000076.1, read as the reverse complement.
CGCGCCAAGAAACTGGCTGCATGGCTGGATCTGGAAGCGGCCATGAACGAAGGCCGGATTGTCACCGGCATGGTGCAGGGCAAGGTCAAGGGTGGTCTGACCGTATTGGTGGGCGGCCTGCGTGCCTTCCTGCCGGGTTCGCTGGTGGACATGCGCCCAGTCAAGGACACCACGCCCTTCGAATACAAGGAAATGGAATTCAAGGTCATCAAGCTCGACCGCAAGCGCAACAACGTCGTGGTGTCACGCCGTGCCGTGCTGGAAGAGACCATGGGTGCCGACCGCGAAGCGATGATGGAGAACCTGAAAGAAGGCTCCATCGTCAAGGGCGTGGTCAAGAACATCACCGACTACGGCGCATTCGTGGACCTGGGCGGCATCGACGGCCTGCTGCACATCACCGACATGGCATGGCGTCGCGTCAAGCATCCGTCCGAAGTGGTGACGGTTGGCATGGAACTGGAAGCCAAGATCCTGCGCTACGATACCGAGAAGAACCGCGTGTCGCTCGGCATCAAGCAGCTGGGTGACGATCCGTGGGTCGGTATCGCACGTCGCTACCCGCAGGGCACCCGCATGTTCGGCAAGGTCGCGAACCTGACCGACTACGGCGCGTTCGTCGAGATCGAAGAGGGCATCGAAGGTCTGGTGCACGTCTCCGAAATGGACTGGACCAACAAGAACGTCAGCCCCTCCAAGATCGTGCAGCTGGGTGACGAAGTCGAAGTCATGGTGCTCGACATCGACGAAGACAAGCGCCGCATCTCGCTGGGCATGAAGCAGTGCAAGTCCAATCCGTGGGAAGACTTTTCGATGAACCACAAGAAGGGCGACAAGGTCAGCGGCGCGATCAAGTCGATCACCGACTTCGGCGTGTTCATCGGTCTGCCGGGCGGTATCGACGGTCTGGTCCACCTCTCCGATCTGTCGTGGAGCCTGCCGGGCGAAGAAGCCGTGCGCAACTTCCGCAAGGGTCAGGATGTCGAGGCTGTGGTGCTGGGTATCGATCTCGAGCGTGAGCGTATTTCGCTCGGCATCAAGCAGCTCGAAGGTGACCCGCTGAACAGCTACGCAACGGGCCACGAGAAGGGCAGCATCGTCAAGGGCACGATCAAGACCGTCGAAGCCAAGGGTGCCACCGTTCAGCTGGACAGCGACATGGAAGGTTATCTGCGTGCATCCGAAGTGTCGCGTGACCGTGTCGAAGACATGCGCAGCCACTACAAGGAAGGCGACGAAATCGAAGCCATGATCATCAACGTTGATCGCAAGAATCGCGTGATCAACCTGTCGATCAAGGCCAAGGACATGACGGATCAGGATTCCGCGATGAAGAAATTCGCTGCTGAATCTGCGGCTGCCGCCACTGGATCGACCAACCTCGGCGCGCTGTTGAAAGCCAAACTCGACAACAAAAACGCTGAGTAATCCATGACTAAATCCGAGCTGATTGCTCAACTGGCGGCGCGGCATTCGCAATTTTCGGTTGCGGATATCGAGATGGCGGTGAAAACGATCCTCGACGCGCTGGCTAAAAACCTGTCGCGCGGGGAACGCATCGAAATCCGCGGCTTTGGCAGTTTCAGCCTGAGCTTCCGTCCCGCCCGTCTCGGGCGCAATCCCAAGTCTGGCGAGCGTGTGCAGGTGCCCGCCAAATATGTGCCGCACTTCAAGGCGGGCAAGGAATTGCGTGACCGGGTGGATTTCCCGCTGTGATTGGCTCAGCGGCCAGTTGCCCATAGGCAGGTTGGTAGGTGAAAACGGCGCAAATTGCGCCGTTTTCTTTTTCTATTGCCCCTGCAAAGGTAGAATGGGCGCCAATCTCAAGCGACTTGCCATGAAAAATATTACACATTATCTCGGGCTGGTGTTCAAACTGCTGGTGTTCCTGCTGGTGCTGGGGTTTGCTCTCAAGAACAGCCACACCACGGTGTTCTATTCATATCTGGATTACGAATGGCATGCCCCTTTGATTGTCATGCTTGCTCTGGCATTTGTGCTGGGTGCGCTGACGGCTGTATTCGCATTGTTGCCTACGTTGTTCCGCTTGCGACGTGAGAATGCCCGCAAGGCGCCACCGGTTGAGGCGGATACGACCCTGCAAACTGACATGCCTGCCGTGTAATCTGCCATGGAATTTGAATTCTGGTGGTTACTGGCATTTCCCCTGTTCTTTGCATTAGGCTGGCTGGCTGCCCGGGTGGATATCCGCCAGGTGGTCACTGAATCGCGTGCCCTGCCCAATTCCTATTTTCGCGGCCTGAATTTCCTGCTCAACGAGCAGCCCGACAAGGCGATTGAGGCTTTCCTCGAAGTCGTCAAACTCGAGCCTGAAACCATTGATCTGCACTTTGCGCTGGGCGCCTTGTTTCGTCGGCGGGGCGAGCTTGATCGTGCCATTCGCATGCACGAGCACCTGCTCGAGCGTGAAGGCCTGGTCGAAGAGCAGCGTCTGCGCGCCATGAGCGAATTGGGCCAGGATTACCTGAAAGCCGGACTGCTCGACCGTGCCGAGCAGGTGTTCGCCAAACTGCTGGAAACGCCGCAGCATGGCCAGGCGCGCACCTATCTGCTGGAAATCTACGTGCAGGAAAAAGACTGGCAAAAGGCCATCGATGCAGCGCGCGAACTGGAGAAGGACACCAGCAAGCCGCTCAATGCCGATATCGCCCATTTTTATTGTGAGCTGGCTCTGCTGGAGTCGGCCAGGGGAAATCCCGATGCCGCGGCCGCACATTTGCAGCAGGCGCTGTCCACCAATCGCCAGTCGGTGCGTGCCAATCTGATGGCGGGCGACCTGGATGCGGCAGCGGGCCGTCATGAAGCTGCGATTGCCGATTGGCGGCTGGTGGAAACGCAGAGCGCGACGCACATGGCGCTGGTGGTGGATCGCGTGCTCGGCAGTTATCGTCAGTTGGGGCGGCTGGCCGAGGGGGTGCAGTGGCTGCGTGCGCTGCACGCACGGCAGCCATCGCATGATGTATTCAGCGCCTTGTATCTGGCTGTTTCCGAACTGGAAGGTGCGGCGGCGGCTAGCCAGCTTGCGCGTGAGGAGTTACGCCGCAATCCAAGCCTGCGCACGCTGGACCGCCTGCTCGAAGCCGAGCTCGTGAATGCGGAACCCGACGCACGCGAACTGCTGCAGGTGGAGAAAAGTCTGGTGGCGTCACACAGCCAGCGCATGATGCGTTATCAATGCGGGAGTTGCGGCTTCAAGGCCAAGCAGTTTTTCTGGCGCTGCCCTGCGTGCGTGCGCTGGGATACGTTTGATCCCGAGCGCCGTGAAAGTGAAGGTTGAATCAGATGAGCAGCTTCAAGGCAGGTACGTGGTGAATTCGTCAAAAATCATTGTGGCGCTGGATTTTGCCGATGCGGCATCGGCACTGGTATTGGTGGACAGGCTGGAACCCGGCCTGTGTCGCCTGAAAGTGGGCAAGGAACTGTTTACCGCTGCGGGGCCGGAACTGGTGCGGACACTGGTGGCGCGCGGCTTCGAGGTTTTTCTTGATCTGAAATTCCACGATATCCCCCATACCGTAGCGGCGGCCTGCCGGGCTGCGGCAGGCCTGGGCGTGTGGATGATGAATGTGCACGCATCGGGAGGCCGCCGCATGATGACGGCCGCGCAGGAGGCGCTGGCAAGCTTGCCTCGTCCACCATTGCTGATTGCCGTCACGGTATTGACCAGCATGAGTGCGGAAGACCTGAACGAGCTTGGCGTGACTGCTGCGCCTGCCGATCAGGTGTTGCGTCTGGCGCGCCTGGCCCAGGCTTGCAGGCTTGATGGGGTGGTCTGTTCCGCACAGGAAGCCTTGATGCTTCGAACCGAGCTGGGTGCGGATTTCCGCCTGGTGACGCCGGGTATTCGACCAGCAGGATCTGATGTAGGTGACCAGCGCCGCGTGATGACTCCGTCAGAAGCCTTGCATGCCGGCGCGAGTGATCTGGTGATCGGGCGTCCGATTACGGGCGCGCCTGATCCATTGGCGGCGCTCAGGAATATTCAATCTGAACTACAGAGAATTAATTAAGGGGATGTTGTGAAAATTACGGTAATCGGTACGGGTTATGTGGGCCTTGTAACAGGAACCTGTCTGGCTGAAGTGGGCAACGAGGTGCTGTGCCTTGACCTCGACCCGAAAAAGATCGCGACCCTCAAGTCCGGTGGCATTCCGATCTACGAGCCGGGCCTGCAGGACATGGTGAAGCGCAACGTCGAAGCCGGGCGCCTGTTTTTTACCACCGATATCGAGGAATCGGTGGCATTTGGCCAGATCCAGTTCATTGCCGTGGGCACGCCGCCAGACGAAGATGGCTCGGCCGATCTGCAGTACGTGGTCGCGGCGGCGCGCAACATTGGCCGCCATATGACCGACACCAAGCTGGTGGTCGACAAATCCACCGTGCCGGTGGGCACCGCCGACAAGGTGAAGGCCGCGTTGCAGGAAGAACTTGCCAAACGTGGTGTGGCAATCGAATTCAGCGTGGCCTCCAACCCCGAGTTCCTGAAAGAAGGCGCGGCGGTGGATGACTTCATGAAGCCCGACCGCATCGTCATCGGAACCGACAGCGAGCAGGCCACGGCATTGTTGCGCCAGCTTTATGCGCCGTTCCAGCGCAACCATGACCGCCTGACCGTGATGGACGTGAAGAGTGCCGAACTCACCAAATATGCCGCCAATGCCATGCTGGCGACCCGCATCTCCTTCATGAACGAACTGGCGGTGCTGGCCGAAAAACTCGGCGCCGACATCGAACAGGTGCGCCATGGCATCGGTTCCGACCCGCGCATTGGCTATCACTTCCTGTATGCCGGTTGCGGTTACGGCGGTTCGTGCTTCCCCAAGGACGTGCAGGCGCTGCGCCGCACCGGCCAGGAAAACGGGATTACCCTGCGTGTGCTGGATGCGGTGGAAGAAGCAAACGATGTACAGAAACAGATACTGGTGAACAAGCTGACTGCAAAGCTGGGCACGAATCTCAAGGGCAAGCGCTTTGCCATGTGGGGGCTGGCGTTCAAGCCCAACACCGATGACATGCGCGAAGCCCCCAGCCGCGCAATGCTCGAAGCCCTGTGGGGAATGGGCGCGACCGTGGCAGCCTACGATCCGGCGGCGATGGAGGAAACCCACCGTGTATATGGCGATCGTGCTGACTTGACGCTGGTTGACAGTCCGATGGCTGCACTGGAAGGTGCAGACGCATTGCTGATCGTCACCGAATGGAAAGTGTTCCGCAGCCCCAATTTTGACGCCATGAAGTCTTTGCTGAAGAGTCCGCTGGTATTTGACGGACGCAACCTGTATGAACCACAGGCAATGCGTGACCTGGGATTCGAGTATTTCCCGATCGGGCGTCAGTGATGTTGTTTTCTGTTTGGCAGATTGACAGGGCATGGGGCACACGATGAAGCAGGTTGTGTGCATGAAATGGGGGCCGCTGTATCCGGCAGACTATGTCAACAAACTCTATGGCATGGTGCGTCGCAATACTCAGGGACCATTGCGCTTTGTCTGCATGACCGACGATGCGCATGGGGTGCGCGATGAGGTGGAATGCATCCCGTGTCCAGAGGTCGACGTGCCGCCGCCTCGTAACCGTACCGGATGGCGAAAAATTGCGGTGTGGGCGAAAGAATTGCCTGGCATGCAAGGCGACTGGTTGTTTCTTGACCTGGATGTGATCGTGACCGGTTCTCTCGACGTGTTCTTCGATTACGAGCCGCAGGTCTCATTCATCGTGATGCAAAACTGGACCCAGCCCGGGAAAGGTATCGGTAATACGTCCGTGTTCCGATTCCGGGTCGGCGCACACCCTTACATATACGACAGGCTTGCTCCCGAATTTGCCGAAATCTATCGGCAATTCCGCATCGAGCAAACCTACATTTCGCGCACTGTCAGCGAAATGAAATTCTGGCCGGACGAATGGTGCGTGCTTTTCAAGACGCATTGCGTGCCGCCCATGCCGCAACGTTGGTGGAAGACACCGGTTCTACCTGAAGGAACACGCGTCGTGGCTTTTCCGGGCGTGCCCAATCCGCATGAGGCAGTGCAGGGGCGATGGCCTGCCAAGTGGTACAAGAAATTCTACAAACATATTCTGCCAACGCCGTGGATTACGGATTACTGGCGGGAGTAGCCCGAAGCCAAATCCTGGAGGGACTGCGTTGATCGGCGTGAGTCTCAGGAGTGAACAATGAATCAAGCGAACAGCCTGGGGCCATGGGGCGCACTTGCACCTCGCGGTGTGGGAAATCTTTTGTGGCGGGCGAGAAAGCTGGGCCTTGCCCACGGGCCGGTCAAGAAAATAATCGCCCGATTGTGGTCTGGGTTGGGGCTGCCTACTCCGGTCGATATCGTTTATGCCGGCCTGAAATTCAGGGTTCATCCCTGGGACAATGTGGTCGAGAGCAAGATGTTGTTCGGTTCCAAGTTGCGGGATGAGTCGGAGATCCGGCAGCTTGGAAAATTTGCCGGTAATGGTGGCATCTTTCTCGATATTGGGGCCAACATGGGCTACTACGCATTGATGGCCGCACACCAGGGTGCGGGAAAAATCGTGGCGTTCGAGCCGAATCCGGCGATGTATAGTCGTCTGCAATTCAATATTGAAGCCAATGGCCTGGAAAACCGGATAACAGCATTGCCCATCGCATTGGGTGACCAAACGGCCATGACGACCATGATTGTTTCGGATCGCGATATGGGTGGCAGCCATATTGGAGCACATGGCGAGGGTTCAGGCACCCCCATCGAGGTTCAGATGAAACCCCTTGCCGATGTGCTGGCAAAGGAAGGGATTACCCATGTTGATGCGATGAAAATCGATGTCGAGGGTATGGAAGATGCGGTGTTGTTTCCCTTCTTCGAAAAAAGCCCGCGCACATTGTGGCCCAGGCTTGTGATCATCGAACACACCAGCGAGAAACAATGGACACGCGATATCCTGGCCTGGATGCTGGAATCGGGATACCGGGAGATCGAACGCAACCGTTCGAATGCGATGTTGAGTCTGAATGAGAGCGCTGATCCGCAACAGGGTAGATAGGCGCTGATATTCCCGCTCTGTGCCGCAAGCGGTATCATGCGGCATTCCATGGGGCGGAAGAATAATTGCCCGCCACATCAACATTTGCTGAAATCATGAGCACCTACAAAACCATCGAAGACACGGTTGGCAACACCCCGCTGGTGCGCCTCAAGCGCATGCCCGGCGTGACGTCGAACACGATCCTGGTCAAGCTCGAAGGCAACAACCCGGCAGGCTCGGTGAAGGATCGTCCGGCGCTGTCGATGATCGATGCCGCCCAGGCGCGCGGCGACATCAAGCCGGGCGATACCCTGATCGAAGCCACCAGCGGCAACACCGGGATTGCATTGGCGATGGCGGCTGCGATGCGTGGCTACAAGATGATCCTGATCATGCCCGAGCATCTGTCGATTGAGCGGCGCCAGACCATGCGCGCCTTTGGTGCCGAGTTGCAGCTGGTGAGCAAGGAAGCGGGCATGGAAGGTGCACGTGATCTGGCCGTGGCAATGGAGAACCAGGGTATCGGCAAGATCCTCGATCAGTTTTCCAACCCGGACAATCCCGAAGCGCACTACCGCACTACCGGCCCTGAAATCTGGCGCGATACGCAGGGCAAAATCACCCATTTCGTGTCCAGCATGGGCACCACCGGCACCATCATGGGCTGCTCACGTTACCTGAAGGAACAGAACCCGGCGATCCGGATTGTGGGCGTGCAGCCGACTGAAGGATCGCAAATTCCCGGTATCCGGAAATGGCCGGATGAATATGTGCCCAAGATCTGCGAATACGAACGGGTCGATCACATGATCTATGTCAGCCAGCTGCAGGCCGAGGAAACCACCCGCCAGCTGGCGCGTGAGGAAGGCATTTTTGCGGGCATTTCGTCTGGTGGTGCGCTCTGGGCAGCACTGCAGTTGTCGAAAGAAGTCGAGAATGCAGTGATTGTTTCCATCGTCTGCGATCGTGGCGACCGCTACTTGTCCACAGGCGTATTCCCCGCCTGATGTGTGACCTTTCTCTGTAGTGGCAAAAACCAAAACAATTTACACCTGTACCGAGTGCGGTGGGAGCTTGCCCAAGTGGCAAGGCCAGTGCCCGCATTGCAATGCCTGGAATACTCTGGTCGAAACCATTGCCGAGTCGGCCAAGCCGCGTTATCAGGCTCTGGCAGCCAGCAGCGCGGTGCAGTTCCTGCACGATGTCGAGGCCTCGGAGGAAAGCCGTATCGCCACCGACATTGGTGAACTCGACCGCGTGCTGGGTGGCGGGCTGGTCGCGGGCGGTGTGGTGCTGATCGGGGGTGATCCCGGCATCGGCAAGTCGACCCTGTTGTTGCAGGCGCTGGCCGGGCTTTCGGAAAATCGTACAACACTTTACGTCAGCGGCGAAGAATCCGCGCGCCAGGTGGCTTTGCGCGCGCGGCGGCTGACGCTGCCCGAAACCAATTTGCCGGTACTGCCGGAAATTCGGCTGGAGGCGATTCTGGCGCAGTTGGCCGATCTCAAGCCCGAGGTGGCGGTGATCGATTCGATCCAGACCGTGTATTCCGAAGCGCTGACCTCCGCCCCCGGCTCCGTGGCGCAGGTGCGCGAATGTGCCGCGCAGCTGACACGTCATGCCAAGCAGACCGGCACCGCCATCATCCTGGTTGGCCATGTCACCAAGGAAGGCGCAATTGCCGGCCCTCGCGTGCTCGAGCACATCGTCGATACCGTGCTGTATTTCGAAGGGGATACCGGATCAAGCTTTCGTCTGGTGCGCGCGTTCAAGAACCGCTTTGGTGCGGTCAACGAAATCGGCGTGTTTGCAATGACCGAGAAGGGGCTCAAGGGCGTATCCAATCCTTCGGCAATTTTTCTTTCCCGCCACAGCGAGCCTGTGCCGGGTTCCTGCGTGCTGGTGACCCAGGAAGGTACGCGTCCGCTGCTGGTGGAAATTCAGGCATTGGTTGATTCCAGCCATGCACCAAGCCCGCGTCGTTTGTCTGTCGGTCTGGAGCAGAATCGCCTCGCCATGCTGCTGGCCGTGTTGCATCGCCACGCCGGGATCGCCTGCTTTGATCAGGACGTGTTCGTCAATGCAGTGGGCGGCGTCAAGATCAGCGAACCCGCGGCTGATCTGGCGGTGCTGGCAGCGATCGTGTCATCGTTGCGCAGCCAGCCGTTACCCGACAAGCTGGTGATGTTTGGCGAGGTGGGATTGGCCGGTGAAATCCGCCCGGTACAACGTGGTCAGGAGCGTCTGAAAGAAGCGGCCAAGCTCGGCTTCACCCAGGCCATTGTGCCGGCTGCCAACCAGCCCAAACAAAAAATCGCCGGGATGCAAATCCATGCGGTGCAGCGACTGGATGAAGCCATCGGTTTGTTCAGGGAAGCCTGAGCACCTGCTAGCGTGGCATGGAGGCGGGAAGCCAAATCAGGGCAGATTGCGCGCGCGATTCACATCCAGCGCACAAGCAAAGGGCGGGTTGTCCTCCATCGTCAGGGCAAGCGCGTAGGCCGTAGCCGGACGCATGTTTACCAGCACCATATCGATTCCCGAAATGCGGCATATGGAGGCGAGGTTCGTCAGCCAGGCGTAATAAAGGGTGTCGATGACAGGTACGTTCTTCAGATCGTAAATCAGGCGCCGCGCGCGCATTTGCTGTAGCGTTCCTGCCAGGGGAACGAGATAGGCATCCGGCTCCCCGGGATCCAGCCCGTCGGTCGGCTCCAGCAGAATAATGCCGTCTCCGATTGGCGTCAGATGCATGCCCTGAAGCATGGTCATGAGTGGGTGCTCCAGATGGCGGTTAGTGATGCTGCACGTCTGCGGCAAGGACCGTGATACTCAGCAGGGCAAAGGCCTCTTTGAGTCCTTCCGACAGGGTTGCACGGGTCGACACCATTGACAGGTCGATGTTAAGGCTGGTGATTGCGCGCGCAATTTCGGGGCGGATGCCTGTCAGGATGGCCTTGGCCCCCATCAGGCCGACTGCGCGGATCATCTGGATCAGATGGTGCGAGACTTGAGAATCGATCGCCTGCACGCCCGTAACGTCGATCACCACGACCTTGGCGCGGTCCTTCTCGATCCGTGCGAGCATGTTTTCCATCACGGACATGGTGCGTGAGGAATCGAGCGTGCCGATGATGGGCAGGGTCAGCACACCATCCCATATCTCGGTGATCGGGGTCGAGGTGTGCTTGAGTTCCTCCTGCTGAGCCTGGATGGTGCGTTCCTTCTCGGCAAGATAGACATGGAACACATCGAGAATGATGTCGTTGAACACCGAGGCGAGCAGCAGCAGGATTTCGCGTGTCTGCTGGAAATCGAGTGTGCTGTCGGTCTCAAGATTGTTGAGAAAGACATCCTGCATGAAATGGATGAAGCGCACGAACTCTTCCAGGTTGCCGCCGCGGATCTGGATCTGCTGCGAGAAATTGCTGAAGAACTGGCGTAGCGCCTTGTGCTCGCTGCTGCGTCGATCGACCTTTTCACCCGCCTGCAACAACAGGACGAATAGCTCGAGGAATTCGAGACTGTAGTCGTTGATCTCGTCTAAAGTGAGCAGGTTTCCCTGGCCAAAGATGCTCTGGCCACGCTTTTCGATGTCCTGCGAGATCGTGGCGACCTTGGTCATCATCTGCTCGATCAGCAACTGATTGGTGCTCTTTTTTGATTTAGCGTTTCTGACCACTTTCGTCTCCTTTAGTCGGCGTTGTACGTATTACAAATATGGATTTGTCGTCATTGCTGCGCGTTGCCACGTTGCCCAGCAATAGCGCGATGAGTTGAGGATGCAGGCGCCACAATCCCGGGAAGGTGTTCAGGTTCCAGTTGCGGCGCAGTCCGTCCGATGCGGTTATGAAAAGGGCCTGCTGCGGGAAGGGGTGTTTGGTCATCTCGAACGAACGGTGGTCATGCCCCAGCACGCCCGGCGAGAAGTTGAGCACCCTACGTTCGCCGTTGCAGATCAGGAACGCGCCCATGTCGCCGACGCCACATGTGTGCAGCAGGGACGTGCTGAAATCGATCTCGGAGACCATGGCGACAGCACCGCGCCCACCGCGCAGTCGGCGCGAAAGGTCTTGCAGGCTGCCATCGAGCGGTGTGGCGGTGTCCAGTACCACCTCGGCCCCGATCAATACCTCGGCGGCTTCCTTGCCATGGCCCAGGCCATCGGCATGCAGCCATTTGATCGTATGCCCTGACGGCTGCACGCAGATGCAGTCGCCGTTGTACACATCGTCCTGGTAGGCACGCATGTGATGGCCGTACTGGAAGCGATGCGAGGGTGGTTTGCCGTCTACATAGAAACGCGCCCACACGGCCATGCCGTGCCAGGGTGAATCATGCGCCATCGTACGCGGCAGGGTATAGAACTCGCATTCGGCGGACAGCCGCTGGATGGCGCCAAGCCCTTTCCCCATGGTGCCAGAGGTCGTGTAGCCGTCTTTGAGGGCTGCTGGCAGATTCGGGATGCCTGGGCCATAGTCGAGTGCGAACAGGTCCAGTGCGGAAAATTCGCTGTTGCCGTATTCCCATATCTGAACCAGACCGTGCCTGCCCGCATACTTGAGCTGGTTGGAAATGATTTCGTTGCATACCAATTCGATCCGTTCGCGCACTGCATCCTTGAAGCCCATGCGGCGCGAAACTGCGCGCAACTTCGAACGCAACAGCACCTGGCTGCTGTCGTCGCCGATGGCTTGATCGAGTAGTAGTTTGGTAATCAAGGGTGCCCCATTACGTTTGGTGTCATCTCGTGTTCACTTGCGTGCCGGCCGCGGCCACACCGCTTCGCTTCGTAAAGCGCGGCGTCGGAGCGGGCAACCAGGGTTTGGGTGTTGTCTTCGGCGCGGCATTGTGCGATGCCGATGCTCACTTTTCCATTCATGCCCTCCAGCACCTTGGTGGCGATACGTTCGGCAATCTTGAGGTCGCAGAAGGTGATGGCGGCAAATTCGTCGCCACCCATGCGGCAGAGTATGTCCACATGCTCGCGCACCGAGCCACGCATGACGTCCGCCATCTTCTTCAGGTACTCGTCACCAAACTGGTGGCCGTACGTGTCATTGATCTGCTTGAAATAATCGAGGTCGAACAACAACAGGCACATTGGCTCATCCTGCCGCTGGCTGCGCAGCAGGGATTCGCGCAAACGCAGGTCGTAGGCGCCGCGATTGTATAGTCCGGTGAGGGCATCGGTTTCGGCATGGCGAATCGAGGCCTCGAGCTCTTGTTTTTTCTTTTCCAGCATGGATTCCATTTCGGCCATCTGCTCTGCAGCATTGAGCATATAGCGTTCAAGATCCTCGCTGATCTGGCGGTTGCGACGTTTCAGCAGTTCGGGGTCGGCCGATTCGCTGGCAAAACGCAACTGTTCGGCCAGCTTGTTGAGTAGTGGCGTAGCGGGCGCAGCCGGCAGCATGCTGATAGTGAAACGCGTGTTGTCCCATTCCAGGAAAACCTCACGATCCTGGGCCATCAACTGCACATGGAGGGTCGTGTTTTCCGACAGTCCCGTGTTGCGCAAGGTGTCGAGCATCAGCACGACACGGACCGAGGCCGAAAACACATCGCCCCCCAGCGCGCCGACCGCATCGATCACAAAGCGAGCCAGCCGCTGTCGATCAGGCTCGACAATCAGCGCGAGTGATAGCAGTGGTTTTGCAGTAGTTTCCAGAGAACCCATGACACTACTAACGGTATCTGGTTATCTGAAATTTAACGGGAAAATGGAAAAAACCCTCTGTTTTGACGGGTTTTTAGTATAGGAGGAGCATTTTTCAGGATTAAGAGGGTATTCAAGCACTTATTCTTGAAATGTCGGTGGCGGTGAATGCCGGCCCTGCCACTCTTTGATAATCCGCCAATCGTTGCCTTCCTGGGCGAGGAGAAAATTTTTGGGTCGCCTGGTTTCCGTGTAGCTGCCGGAAGCATAGTCCTGCAGCAGCATGACCTTGACCTGATGGCTGTCCACTGGGGCGACTGTCACCTCATGAATCCCGACGCTGATCGATGAGCGGCTGAGAAAGTTCTTTCGTCGGCCTTCTGCCCATACTGACCGCTTCGTTCCATCGGCGGGTACAAAGTTCGTGCTATAAAAACCCAGATAAGCGTCGATGTCCCGGCTGGACCAGGACTGGCGCCAGCGTTCCAGCATGTCGCGCACCTGGGTGTCCGTCGGCACTGCTGTCGGTGGCGTGATTGGCCTGGTTTCCAGGACCGCTGGCGTCGTTGCCGCCATTACGGCAGCAGCAGGAGGCGTGGATATCGGTGAGCGGCCTGATTCGCTCATGATGGACCACATCACGACAGCACCAGTGGCTGCGGAAATAAAATGGCTCGCTATGCGGGGAAAATGGCTGGGTGCAGTACGGCGGGCAATAACCGGGTCTTGTCCACTTTTCGGCGGGGCCTCGGAGGACGTTGGTTGACCTGCCTCAAGCACAGAATGCTTTGGACGCTTCCGATGGGGCAATGCATCATCATTGCCGGGCAATCCCGCTGTATGTTCGGGCATATCAGCTTCAGGCGAGGGGATGCCTGATGATCTGGCCTTGTGACTGGAGGCACGCGCCATCGCCAACTCGACGATACTGTGCCTGAGGGGTTGATCAAGGTCCGACATTGAAAGATTTCCCATATCTCATGGTTTTCAATCGAGTAGGTAATGCGCTTAACTAGCAAGAACGGCACCAATTTATCGGGCCATTTTAAGGCTGTCCCGGCAGCGTATGCCTTCGATAAGTGCTGGCTCCAGAGGCGGTTGTTCACACCATGAGGATGTAAGTGGGACGCTGACAGATTGATCTGCTTGTCTGGAACCAGTCGAAAGTGACAGTTTGTTGGCACTTGCGGCCGGGTGGGCACTCAATTCAAATCTGAGCAGGAATGCGTTGCATATGGCTGATGGCCAACGCAATCACGTGTCCAGTTGCTTTCCAGGTGTTTTTTCCGTCCGGCAGAGGGCCGGGCTTTTGCCAGATGCCCGTTTTGTTTTCAGCCCAATAACTGTCCATGCTCCCGGGTGTCGTGGAACGCCACCTTGGGCCAGCGCTCCTGGGCCAGATTCAGGTTTACGCGTGTGTCGGCCAGATACACCAGGTTGCCATCGACGTCCTTGGCCAGCTTGAGCGTGTTGGCCTTGGTGAATTCGGCCAGATGCTGGGCATCGGGACAGGTGACCCAGCGCGCAGTGTAGATGCCGGCGTTCTCGAAGCTGGCATCGACGCCGTATTCGGTTCTGAGGCGATGGGCGACGACTTCGAACTGCAGCTGCCCGACCGCGCCGATCAACAGCGTGTTGTCGGTGAAGGGCTCGAACACCTGCACCGCGCCTTCCTCGCCCAGCTCCAGCAGACCCTTGTTCAGCTGCTTGGCACGCAACGGGTCGCGCAGGCGCGGGCGGCTGAACAGCTCGGGGGCAAAGTAGGGGATGCCCTTGTATTGCAGGGCTTCACCTTCGGTCAGGCTGTCGCCGATGTGCAACTGGCCGTGGTTGTGGATGCCGATGATGTCTCCGGCCACAGCGTCATCCATGCGGGTGCGCTCGTTGGCCATGAAGACCACGGCATTGGCGATCTTCATGTCCTTGCCGGTGCGGCGGTGGCGTACTTTCATGTTGGGGCTGTAGCGCCCGGAACAGACGCGGAAGAAGGCGATGCGGTCGCGGTGCTGGGGGTCCATGTTGGCCTGGATCTTGAACACGAAGCCGGTGAATTTCGGCTCGGTGGGATCGACCACGCGTTCGACCGCTTCGCGCGGCAGTGGCGACGGCGCCCAGTCGGACAGGGCGCGCAGCACTTCGCGCACGCCGAAGTTGTTGATGCCGGAGCCGAAGAACACCGGGGTCTGCTTGCCCGCGAGAAAGTCGTCGAGGTTGAAAGTGGCGCCAGCGCCGCGCACCAGTTCGATTTCGGACAGCAGCGTGTCAGCTTCGAGCGGAAAGCGTTCGCGCAGGGCTTCGTCGCCCAGGCCTTTTAGCGACTCGAACTGCTGGTCGGCGTTTTCTTCCCCGGCCTTGAAGCGCAGGATTTCATCATGGATCAGGTGGTATACACCCTGGAAGCGCTTGCCCATGCCGATCGGCCAGGTCACCGGCGCGCAGTGGATCTTGAGGATCGACTCGATCTCGTCGAGCAGTTCCAGCGGCTCGCGCACCTCGCGGTCCATCTTGTTGATGAAGGTGATGATGGGCGTGTCGCGCAGACGGCACACTTCCAGCAGCTTGATCGTCTGTTCTTCCACGCCCTTGGCGGCATCGACCACCATGATGGCGGCGTCCACTGCCGTCAGCACGCGATAGGTGTCTTCCGAAAAATCCTTGTGGCCGGGGGTGTCGAGCAGGTTGAAGACGCAGTCGCCGTAGGAGAACTGCATCACCGAGCTTGCGACAGAAATACCGCGCTCGCGCTCGACTTCCATCCAGTCCGAGGTGGCGAACTTGCCGCTCTTCTTGGCCTTGACCGTGCCGGCCATCTGGATCGCGCCGCCGAACAGCAGCAGCTTCTCGGTCAGCGTGGTTTTACCCGCGTCGGGGTGCGAAATGATGGCGAAGGTGCGGCGTTTCTTGACGTCGCGGACCAAAGTGGGGTCGCCGGTTGGCACCGGTGCGGGGGGAGTGGATTCCATTGGGGCGTGCATGCGGATATGAAGCAGGCCGCAATTTTAAGCTATTTCGTGACGCTTACCGTTTTGTAATCTGACGCCAAAGGCATTTCCTGTGGAGTTCGGTCAAACTGCATGGCTGCAAAGGATGGGCTGTGACTTCCCCCTTTGCTGCTTAATCACATTTGCAGTTGTTCGTGCTGGGTTTTTTGACGCGCTTCTTCTTTTTCTTCTTGACTACTGGCTTGATCAGGTCGGGCACCGATGCCTTGGTGGTGGACAGCACCTGCTCACGCTGGATTTTCCAGCGCTCGCCTTCACGTACCCATTCCATGCGCTTGGTCACTTCGTCACGATAGTTGGCAGACGTGTAGGTTTGCTTGAATTCCGTGATGGACTTGTTGGCGTCGGGGGTGCTGACTTTCAGATCGTTGATTCCAATCGTGATGTTACCCGGCTTGCCAAGGCGGATCGCGCGCTCGCTTGCCCATTGTGCCAGGGGAACCCCCTCTTCGGGCGTAAAGCTTTGAGCGTAGAAGCTGCGATAGCGTGGGAAGTCCTTGCTTGACCAGGCCGCAGTCCATCCGGCCAGCGCCTGCTGGACGGTTTCCGGCGGCGGCGCGGCAGCGGTTGGCGTCGTCAGCATGACCGACGGCTTGTCAGACGCGGTGACGAGCTTGCTTGGGACCTTGGTCGTGATTACAGGGGCGACGGCAGGACACTGGCTGCCGGCATCCACTTCCAGACGGTCCTGCCCGATCTCGCGTGCGGTCGGCAGGCCTTCGCGGCCCACTTGCAGGGCAGACAGCAGATTGCCCATGCCGGCCAGCGTGCGCATGTGCGCAAGGGCATGTTCGTAGGTGGCGTTGATGTAGGCACGCCGTGCCTGGAAATATTCGTTTTCGGTGTCGAGCAGGTCGAGCAGGGTGCGTTGTCCGATATCGAACTGCTTGCGATAGGCTTCACGGGCTTTTTCGATGGCCAACTGGTGCTGGTCCAGATAACCCAGTTGCCGGGACAGGTTCTCGATGTCGTTGAAGGCGATGATCAGGGTCTGCCGAATATCGCGGCAGGCCTTGTCGCGCAGGTCCCTCGAGAGCGCGAGCCGATCGGCATATTGCCGGACCAGGGCACGGTCCGAGCCACCCTTGAACAGGTTGTAATTCAGTACGACTTCGACAATCTGGTCATCACTCCGCCCGCTTACGCCGCTGTCGTTGAACGCAATGTCCTTGCTGGCACGCAGGTTGACGCGTGGCAGGAAGCCGGACTGCCGGCCATGCGCATCGGCCTGGGCTGCACGCACGTTTTCAATCGAGGCATTGAACGCGGGATTGCCCTGATAGGCCTGTTTCAAGGCTTCTTCAGTCGTGGCCGGGATTCCCTGCTTGAGTAATTCAGGCATCACCAGTTCGTCCGGGGGCAGTTCCCCCACGATGCGCTGGTAGCGCGCGCTGACGTCATTCAAATTACTGGCTTCGGTCAGCAGGTTGGTGTGAGCCAGGGCCAGGCGACCACCTGCCTGCTCGAGGTCGACCCGGCGGCCTACGCCTGCCTGCACACGCTGCTGGATCTGGTCAAACACCTGCTCATGCTGGGAAAAGTTTTCCCGAACCAGTGCGGACAGTTCACGGTAGCGCAATACGTCGAGGTAGGCGCGAGCGGCTTCCAGTGCGGTGGATTCGGAGACATCCAGGATTTCGTAATAGCGGACCAGCTTGGTGTAGTTCAGCTTGGCCACTTCATCGCGTGTCGCAAAACCATCGTAAATCATCTGGTTCAGCGACAGCGTGGTGCCACGGCGGGTCATATTGGTGGTGGACTGGCCGGGCGAGGTGAGCTGTTCCCGGCCGATGCCCGTACTCAGGTCGACGCGTGGGTAGTAGCCCCCTTTTGCGACATCCTGTTCATTCTGTGATGCAAGAAAGGCGTTCCAGCGGGCTTGCACCTCAGGATTGCTTACAATGGCTTTTTTGACGGTGTCTTGCAGCGTGACCACCGACTGGGCGCTGGCGCATGGGGGAAACAGCCCCATCAGCAGTAAAACCAGCGCAGCTTTTCTTGCGAGCATTCCTTCAGCCTCCTGGAACGTGTCCGATAACTAGATATGGTCAACAGTACGGCATTCTGGCAGCAAAATTTATACCAGAGTGTTCGCTAATTGTTATTTATCATGAACGGCATGCTCGGAATCAGCTTCAGGTAACCGTATTGACGCCCTTCATCACAAGCAGGCTTGAAAGATTGCGCACTGGCAGGCGTTTCTGTCAGTTGAGTCGTATCGTTTCTTGCAGGGTGGGCGCTTTGAAAGCATTATCAAAGCCTGCCATCCGCGGGATCGCCGCTTAAATGTCGATATATCGACGGTCCGCCGAAATCCCCGGCTTATTCAAAGCGATTGTTTTTTTGATCTGCAGCGCAGGCCTTGCCCTGGCAAATGCCGATATTGATCGACTGTTGTTGCTGGCCAGCCAGCGTTATGGCGATTCAGGCGCAGCTTCGGTGGCCGCATGGCGCGATGTGCTGAGCCAGACTGCCGGCCAGCCCGATGCGGCCAAACTGCGCCGGGTCAATGATTTCTTCAATCGCAGAACCCGTTTTGGCGACGACAGTGACATTTGGGGCAAGCCGGATTACTGGGCGACCCCGCTCGAAACGCTGGGCCGTGCCCAGGGCGATTGTGAGGATTTTGCGATTGCCAAGTATGTCACCCTGAAACTGCTGGGGGTTGCCCCCGAAAAGCTTCGGCTCACCTACGTCAAGGCCCGCATTGGCGGACCGCAAAGTACCGTCGTCCAGGCCCATATGGTCCTGAGCTATTATCCTGCCCCGGATGATGAGCCATTGGTGCTGGATAACCTGATTTCAGATATACGGCCTGCTTCTCGCCGCCCCGACCTGATCACGATCTTTGGCTTTAATGCCGAGGGCCTGTGGGTGGGCGGCGTGGCACCGCGAGGCAACGCCTCGCAGCGGCTATCAAAGTGGCAGGCCGTGCTTGCCCGGATGCGCGAAGAAGGAATCGAATGAAACACTACTTGAACAGGGAAAGCTCATGTCTCTAACCAAGCAACTCTGGCTGGCTATCGCGGCCATCATGACCATTGCCTTCGGGATCAGTTTTCTGGTCAGCGCATGGTCCGCAAAAACCTATCTTGAAGATCAGCTGCGGCTGAAAAATATTGACAACGCCAATTCGCTGGCCCTGTCGATGTCGCAGATCGAAAAAGACCCGGTCCTGATTGAATTGCTGATCTCAGCGCAATTCGATATCGGACACTACCAGAGCATCAGGCTCACTTCACCGACCGGCAAGGTCATGGTCGAGCAGGTGAGCGATGCAGTGGCCGATACGGTGCCAGCCTGGTTCGTGCGCCTGATTCCCCTGCGTACCGACCCAGGCGTTGCCCTGGTGCAGGATGGCTGGCGGCAATATGGAAAACTGACCGTGGTGAGCCAGAATCGTTATGCCTACCAGGCCCTGTGGCGCGGCAACCTCAGATTGCTCTACTGGTTTCTGTTCAGCGCGTTTGTGAGTGGCGTGATCGGGACGGTAATCCTGCGTGCCATTGCGCGGCCACTGAAGGAAGTGGTGAAGCAGGCCGAGGCGATTGGAGCACGTCGATTCATCACCATCAAGGAGCCGCGCACGCGGGAATTCCGCAGCGTGGTACGAGCGATGAATGCGCTGTCTGGACAGGTGCGCGGCATGCTCGATGAAGAGTCGGCACGCCTGGAGCAACTGCGCCGCGATGCGCAGCATGATGCGCTGACCGGCTTGCTGAACCGCGAACATTTCCTGAAGAAAGTTCAGTCCGAGCTGGAGGACGAGAATTCACCGCCAGCCGGTGCGCTATTCATTCTGCGTCTGCCTGAGCTCATCCAGTTGAACAAGCAACTGGGACGCGAGGCTACGGATGTGTTGCTGAAACGGGTGGCGGGTGCGCTGGAGGAGTCCTGCCCGGATGGGCCCTGCCTGATCGGTCGCCTGAATGGCGCCGATTTTGCAGTGTTGGCGCCGGACGTGGAATCGCTGGATGAACTTACGCAGAAGATTTATGCACGCGTGCGCTTGTCGATCAGCGATCCCAGCACGACATCGGAGCACACCGTGCTGCTGGGGGCGGCGGTGTACCGGCACGATGACCCGATATCCCAGGTGCTGTCGCGTGCCGACATGGCCTTGAACCGCGCAGAGCAGGAGGGCGGCAGTGCGGTTGAAGCAGGCGAACTCAACGTCGAGTGGAAGCCGGCAGCCAGTTTGGTAGCGGCATGGGAAGTTCTGATCGAAACCGCCTTGAATCTGAAGCGGGTCCAGTTTGCGACTTACCCGGTTTTGAACGGGAAGGGTGAACTGATTCACTACGAGGCCCCGGCACGGATGCAGATCATCCAGAGCTCACTGTGGATGTCGGCGCAGGAGTTCATGCCGTGGTCGAGTCGCCTGGGGCTGACCGAGCGCATTGATGAGGCGGTATTTGAACATTCCCTGAGCTGGCTGGAAGAAAATGATGGCCCTTTGTGCATCAACGTATCGCCGCAGTCCGTATGTGACCCGATGCTGACGTCACGCTATTACCAGGCGCTCAAGCGCCATCCGCAGGTGGCGAAAAAGCTCTGGATCGATATTCCCGAGTTCGTCGCCTACCGGCATGCCCGTGAGTTTCGCGTGTTTTGCGAAGCGCTTAAATCGCTTGGCTGCAAGATTGGCCTGGAGCATGTGGGCAACCAGATTTGCCATATTGGCGAACTCTATGACGTGGGTCTTGATTATCTGAAGATTGATAGCGCGATTATTCGTGATATCGACCAGAACCCCGGCAACCAGACCTTCCTGCGCGGCCTGTGCACGATTTCACACACTATGGGCATGATGGCGATCGCCGAAGGGGTGTTGAGTCAGCGTGAAGTCGGCTGTTTGCAGGAGCTGGGATTCGACGGAATGACCGGCCCGGCCATCGTGCTTGCCTGAAAGCACTGACGCAGCCACGAAGGCTGCGTCAGTGCATATTGCCAGATTGAGCACGGGTCAAATCGTCTCGTTGGCCCCGCCGAGCAGGTCGAGTGCACCCAGGGACTGACGCATCGAGCGACGCTCCATCAGCTTCTCCTGCGCCGGGAGTGGCAAGTCGGTGAAGCGGATCAGGTCGCGCGAAATCAGCAAATCGATCAAATCCTCCAGCACCCGCACCAGCCGCATGTCGGATTGCTGAAGCGTGCTTTGCTCAAGCCCCATTCTGTGCAGGAACTCAAGCAACTCGGGCGAACTGGACGGCAACTCTTCGAAGCCGTTGCCGGCTTCCAGGTTTACCGTAATGATTCGACCATCCTGGTCGCGTTTCACATAAGGCATGTGTGGCTCTCCCGCCTGCGTTGATGGCTGTGCTGTGAAAGTGGATTCGTCATCATGTTCAATCGGTGATCAGTTTTCCCTTGGTCAACAAATCCTGGATGATCTGCTGGTCCGAGCTGAGGGCTCCGCCAGCAGTCAGATTGGACCACTGGCCTTGCAGGGTAATGCTCTGGTCGATTGCACCCGCGTTGAAACCCGCCGTGAATCCCCCGTTGGAACTGACCTGCACCACAACATCGGCTCCTACCTGCGAGAAATGCAGGAAGTTGGTGAGATTGACCGCACTGCTGGTTTCGCCCTGAAGAAGATCGCGCAAGTCCAGGATGTCGCCGCCCGATGACACTGCAGCGTTGTCAAAATCCTGCACGATGTCGGATGCGGGGGAACCTGCAACACCCCGGTCAGCGAGTTCCCAACGGAAGGTATCCGAGCCCAAACCGCCGAATAGCAAATCGTTGCCGGAACCGCCAACCAGAACATCATTTCCGTCACCGCCATTCAGCGTATCGGAACCGGCACCGCCGCGCAGCACATTGTTGCCCGTTCCACCGTTCAGGGTGTCGTTACCGCTACCGCCTTCCAGGATATCGTGGCCATCACCGCCATTCAGGGTGTCGTTGCCATCGCCACCCATGATGCGGTCGTTGCGGGTGGTGCCAGTAATGGTGTTGTTGTTGGCATCGCCATAGATGTTGTTGGCTACTACATTGAGCGTCAATGTAGTAGGGGTGCTTACGTCGCCATCGGAATCTGTCAGCGTATAACCGACTTCTACAGGCGCCACGACCGGTGCGGCAGTGTTGAGTTGCACGCTCGAGAAGGTCACGCTGGTGATCCGCGCATAGGCGGCACTGTTGGCTTCGATTTCGATACGACCGATGTTGCCAAGGTCGGATGGCATGTTGATTGTGCCTTCGTCGTTGCTGTAGAACTGGCCAATCTGATTGCCCGCTACATCGAAGGCTGTGTAGGTGAGGGCATAGACCACGCCGCTGCCGTTCGATCCCAGGTTGCTGGCGGCTGTGGCGATCACGAAGCTGACGCCCTGTACGCCATAGGGGTGGGTGGTCTGATCAAAGCTAACCACCAGACGCTCCAGGTTGTCTACTGTTCTGTTTTCGTCGATGCTGAAGCTGTTTGGCCCGCCATTAACACCTACGCCATCGCTTGAGCTACCACTTTCATTGCGGTAAACAAGTGTTTCAGCAGTGCCGGTGCGACTGATCCCGCTGAGCACCACACCGCTTGCTGCAGAGGGAGCCGATGTGAATGTGACTTGGGTCGGGGTGCCTGCCGGCGTAACCGGGATGCTCGCCGTGGGCGGGTTGTAGTCGTAATAGCCGGTTGTGTTGAACACCAGCTTCTCGCCACCGCTTGCGGCTTGCCAGGTCAGGCTGCCGTTGCTCACCGTGTAGGTGAAACCTGCACCCGATCCGGAACTGTTGGTTGTCAGGTCGAAAGCCTGACCATGGAAAGTGATCGAGCTGACTTGTGCGTTGTCAACCGCTACATCAACGCCAGTACCTGCAGGCGCAAAGCTCGTGACCTTGCCACCCAGTGCCAGTCCTCCATCTGTGCCCATGCCGGTAATGACATTGCCTTCCAGATGCGTCTGGTTGGGCAACAGGGTGTCGGTATCCGGACGTGCGACGGGTGTGCCATCCTTGACTTGTATCGTGACATTGGCCGGTGTGGTGACATCTCCATCGTTGTCTCGCGCCACAAAGCTGAGTGAGAAGGAATCACCTTCCATCGCCGCTGGGGCAGTAAAGAAGGTGTAGGCCCCAGTGCTGAAGTTGAAGGTGAGCGTGCCCAGCTCAAACCCGCTTCCGCTATTCAACGTCAGCAGATTGCCTGCCAGTGTGGGGGCCAGGAAGCTGCTATTGTTGCTGATCTGGCCACCCGAGGCCGGATTGTAGGTAAAGGTTACGTTCTGATCCGGTGTGCCATTGCCATCGCTGTCGAGCATCAGCGTAATGGTATGGACATAACCGCCGTCCGCCCCCAGTACGTTGCCCGCGTTGTTGCCGGCGACCAGATTGCCACCAAATGCGGGTGGTACGGTGGATAAGAGCGCTGAGTCGAGTTCGTTCAGATCAGGAACGATGATTGCTGGATCCTTGGTGCCGCTGCCATCACCGTCCACGTTGTGGATGTTGTTGAGGTGTTGTGGATCCGCAATGCCCGTCCCGATACCTACGCCGTAGGAATCGATGTTGTTGGCAGTGACAAAGGTGCTGTAGCCCGTTACGCCCACCGGGTCGGCAGTATTGCCAACCGAAGGTTCACCATCCGACAGGAAGTAGACAGAGTTTTGTACAGCAGGGTCCACGGTGCCGAATGCGGTTTGTACGGCGTTTAACGCCGATTCATAGTTGGTGCCACCGCTACCGGTCATGGAGTTGATGCCGGCGATGGTGGTCGCCAGGCTGGTGTAGGCGGAGCCACCGTTCAGGATGGTGGCTCCACTGGAGAAGGTGATCAGCTTGACCGACACGTTCTGTGCCTGATTGTAGTATTCCGTCACCAGCTGGACCAATGCGGCCTTGGCCATATCCAGACGCGTGGTGATGGTGGTGGAGCCATCAGCATTGATCTGACGTACTTCGCCGCCCGCCGTGGAACTGGTCATACTGCCCGACACATCCAGTACCAGCACGAGGTTGTAGTTCGGCATCGGGTTTTCCGAGACCTCCAATACCTTATCGTAGGCAACTGGCTTGTCATCGACGACCGTGACGCGTAGCGCGGCCGACCCGGTATTCGCTACATAGTTGAATACTTCGGTCAGGGAGAGATCATTGGCAGGTGCGCTGTTGTTGCCTGGATTCTGCAGGGTATAGGTGTAGTCACCCACACCGGTACCGGCTGTATCCACGATCAGTTGACCTAGTGAGGTAGTCACACCAATGTAGCCTGCACGGCTATCGGTATCGCTTGCGCTGCCGTCAGTAATGCCATTGATACTCGTGATCGAGGTACCGCCACCGTCGTTGGCCAGCAGGTTGCCGGTAGCCAGCGTGGTTCCACCGCCAGTTCCCGTCGCCAAGGCACTTTCGTGCACCGTGGCCAGGTCATCCTTGCCGCTGTAGGTGTTGAGCGTGACCGTTGCGGTACTGGTTTGCCCATCGGTATCGGTCAGTGTGTAGTTGAATGTGGCTGCTCCGACCGTTGCAGGCGTGTAGGTCCACGTGTCATTGCCGTTGTAGACCAGCGTGCCGCCACTGACGGAGCCTACATTCGTGATGACGGCATTGTCTGGTAGGGAATCATTGGCCAGAAGCTGGCCGCGGGTAATGATGATCGGCGTGCCCAGCGTGGCAATAAAGCTGTCATTTCCGGCCACGGGTGCGCCATCGTCAACTGCCGCTACATTGATCGTGGCGGCAGCGGGCGTCGATACCAGGCCCAGATTGTCAGTGGCGGTGTAATTGAACGCAGTTGAGCCGTTCCAGTTGGGCAGCGGCTTGTAATACAGTGTCAGGCTGTTGCCGCTAGCCAGTAGCGCTGTCCCGGTCGGGGCTGCTTGCGTCATGGCTGCATCCAGATACAGCGTGCCATTTGCAGGCAAGCTGGAAAGCGTGAAGCTGACAACATTGCCATCCACATCGGTTCCGGTGATTGTGATGGGAATGGGCGATGCAGGATCCTCGTTTCCTGTTACCGAAACGTTGTTGGCAACCGGGGAATCGTTTACCGGGATGACCGAGATGGTTGTGATGCCTGTGTTGCTGGTATTTGCACCATCTGTCACGGTGACCGTCACATTGCGATCAACTGTGCTCGGGTTTTCACTTGTGCTGCTGAACATGACAGCACGAATGGCCGTCTGGTAGTCCACTTGCGATGCCGAGCCCGATAGTGTAACCGTGATCTGGCCAGGCACCGACGTGTTCACCACCGCAGTAATCCCGCCCGGCAGAGCACCAACAGACAGCACATCGCCTGCTTGAGCGTTTGTCAGTTGAACCGTTGCGCTGGCCATGTTGTTGCCATCGTCATCTGTGACACTGATATCTGTGTCTGCGACTGATATGCCAGATGCATTTTCCGTGTAGCTGGTCCGGTAATTTGCGCCGGTTGCCGTGCTACTGTTGTTGGCATCGAGGTCGAGGACAG
This sequence comes from Thiobacillus sp., assembly GCA_019911765.1. Taxonomy (GTDB): domain Bacteria; phylum Pseudomonadota; class Gammaproteobacteria; order Burkholderiales; family Thiobacillaceae; genus Thiobacillus. Next base: position 511 of record JAIOJU010000076.1, on the reverse strand, counting down.
GAATGGTGTCATCATCCGTGATGGTTGTGATTCCGCTGGCGGATCCACCCACGTTGGTCAGTGGTGTTCCTGCGGTTCGTGTTGCCGTGAGGGTAAAATTTTCATCTACTTCATCCAGCAAATCGTTGGTGATTGGCGTCCGTACCAGCACGCTCATTTGATTGGCGGGAATGGTTACAGATGATGCGGCCACCCAGGTGGTGCCGCCGTCGGTCGAGACCTCGATGGCGGGGCCATAGTCGGCGTTGGTCGCAGTGCCATTGGACAGTGCCAGGCTCAGCGTTGTGGTTTGTGTCGAGGGGTTCGACAGGCTGACCGTGAACTGGGCATGGCCGCCGTTCTCAGCCACTGTTGGGCTGGAGACAGAAAGCGTGGCCACATCGTTATCGACCAGACTGGTCGTCACACTGCCATTGGTTCCGCTGACGGTGAGGTTCTCGAAATTGCCACCCGTTGCCGATGCGATGGCGATCGTAAAGTTCTCTGCGCCTTCAGCCAGGACATCATCAAT
>JAIOJU010000075.1 GCA_019911765.1 Thiobacillus sp. | reverse complement strand
GTGGCGGCCGCCGCCGCAAGTCCACGGGCTCGGCACTTGAAGACAGCATCATGAGTGGCGGCGATGTGCGCCCGAACTCGATCATTGGCGCCGCTTCGGGCGGTAGCGTGAATACCGGAGACACCTCCTTCCTCACCGATTTCAGCCAGGCAGGCCTGGGGACCATCGATACGCATGATGTCGACCCGATTGCCGAAGCCGAGGTGTACATGGCCTATGGCCGCGATGCGCAGGCGGAGGAAATCCTCAAGGAGGCCATTGGCAAGAATCCGGATCGCCATGAAATTCGCGTCAAGCTGCTGGAAATCTATGCCGCTCAAAGAAATGCGACAGCATTCGAGTCGGTTGCCGGCGAACTGTATGCCGCACTCGGCAACAAGCCCAGCCCGCTGTGGGACAAGGCTTGCGAAATGGGCCGCGGCATCGACCCGACCAATCCCCTGTATGGTGGCCTGCAGTCTGGGGCGGCCCCTGCTTCTGAAGAGTCTGTCGAGACCGTAGCGGCAACCGATGCCGTGGCTGGTGGCGCGGTGACGTTTGACGAGGAGCCGGTGTCCGAGGTCGAGCCTGAGTCCGAACCGGTGACCGGTGAACTGTCTGTTCCTGCATTTGAAAGCGAACCGGCTGCCGAAGCTGAGCAGGCCCCCGCATTTGATATCGACCTTCCAGCCGCCCAGGAAACGGTGGAAGAGCATGCGCCGATGGAATTCGAATCCGCTGGCCATGTGCTCAACTTTGATGCGCAGTCCGAAGCGCCGGCCGAACCCGTTGATACGGGGTATGTGGAAGCGGACACTCAGGGCCTGGATTTTGACTTGCCAGACCTGGATCTGCCCGGCGAGTCGGATGACACGCTCAAACTCGACATGGGCCTGGAAGACGACAATGGTCCCGACAGCAAATTCGATTTCAGCGGTCTCGATCTCGATCTGGGCGAGGCTGGCGGTAACGACCTCGAACTGGACGAAGTGGGGACCAAACTCGACCTTGCCCGCGCCTACGTGGAAATGGGCGACAAGGAAGGCGCGCGCGAAATTCTCAACGAAGTGCTGGCCGAGGGTAGCGACAAGCAGAAATCCGACGCGAAAGGGATGTTGAGTTCGCTTGGCTGATTTCCCGCATCCGGCTGCCCGTATCCTCCTGTGGTGCGGGTGGGCCGTGGCAGTCGAGCTGGCTGCCTTTCCCCTGTTCTATTTCCTGGCCGTCGCGACTGTGACGGCCTTTCTGTTTGCGCCTGCCCGGCAGGAAGCCTGGCGCCTGCTGCGCCGTACCCGCTGGCTGATGGCCGTGCTGCTGCTGACCTATGCCTATTCCCTGCCGGGAACCCTGATGTGGCCATCGCTGGAGTGGATGAGCCCAAGCCTGGAAGGCTTGCAGCAGGGCACATGGCGGGTGGGGCGATTGGTGCTGCTTCTGGTGGGGTTGGCCGTGTTGCTGGCGTATACGTCCCGCCCGCGGCTGATTTATGGCTTGTATGTGCTGGCCCGTCCGCTGACCTGGATCGGGTTTGACCGCCGGGCCTTTGCGGTGCGCCTGGGCCTGACCCTGGACTACGTGGAACATGCGCCCAAGCCCGTGCACTGGCTGGATGCATTGCGCAGCTTGCCGTCCAACGATGGCGGCCCCACCACCACCACTTTGCAGGCCGAACGCTGGCAAGGTCGGGACAGCGCCGTCATACTGGCGGGCCTGTTCCTGTTGTGGGCTGTACTGGCGTGAGGCCGGGTTGATATGCGAATCGTACTGGGTCTGGAGTATTGCGGTCTTGGCTTTTGCGGCTGGCAGTCGCAATTGCAGGGCTGCGGCGTGCAGGATGCGCTGGAAACCGCCTTGTCCATCATTGCCGGGGTCAAGATTGGCGTGATAGCCGCAGGCCGTACCGATACGGGGGTTCATGCCGCCTTGCAGGTGGTGCACTTTGACACGACCGTGGCGCGTCCGTTGACGGCCTGGGTGCGCGGCGTCAACAGCCATCTGCCGCCGGGGGTGGCCGTGCTGTGGGCCCATGAAATCAGCGATGACTTCCACGCGCGCTTTGCCGCCAATCAGCGTGGCTATCGCTATGTCTTGCTCAACCATGCCGTGCGGCCCGGCCTCAACCATGGCCTGATCGGCTGGTATCACCGCCCGCTGGATGTGGACGCGATGAACCGGGCCGCCGCACTCCTGATCGGGCTGCATGATTTTTCAGCCTTTCGCGCGGCAGCCTGCCAGGCCAAGTCGCCAAGCAAGGACCTGCGGCGGGTCCAGGTTGAACGGCGCGGTGATTATCTGTTGTGTGATTTTCTGGCCGACGGTTTTTTGCATCACATGGTGCGCAACCTCATGGGCTGCCTGATCCAGGTCGGGGCGGGTTACCAGTCGCCTGAATGGATACAGACGGTCCTGCAAAGCCGTGACCGTTCGCTGGCTGCGCCTACCTTCGATGCAGCAGGCCTGTATCTCACCCACATCCGGTATCCTGCGCACTTTGCCTTGCCGGAAACCTCTGACCGATGGCTGTACGCGTAAAAATCTGCGGCATCACCCGACTACAGGACTTGCACGCTGCCTGCCAGGCCGGGGCGGATGCGCTGGGCTTCGTGTTCTATGAAAAAAGCCCGCGCCACGTGACGATCGCGACAGCCGCTGCGCTGGTGCGCGAACTGCCGCCCTTCGTGCAATCGGTCGGCTTGTTCGTGAATGCCGGGCCGGCCTGCGTCGAAGCGGTTCTACAGGCGGTTCCGCTCGACCTGCTGCAGTTTCACGGTGACGAGACGCCCGCCGAATGCGCGCGCTTCGGCCGTCCCTATATCAAGGCCGTGCGCGTCAATCAGGACACGGATTTGCTAAAATACGCGGCTGACTTTGATGCCGCGCGCGGATTGTTGCTCGACGCCTTCGTGCCCGGCGTGCCGGGCGGTACCGGGGAACGCTTCGACTGGAGCCTGATTCCGCCGAAGCTGCCCAAACCGGTCATCCTCTCGGGCGGGCTGACGCCGGACAACATCACCGAGGCCGTCCAGAGTGTGCATCCTTGGGCGGTGGATGTGTCTTCCGGGGTCGAAATGGCCAAGGGCATCAAGGACCCGCACAAAACTGCGCAATTCATTGCGAAAGCGAAAGCATCATGAAACTGACTGATCTCCCGGATTCACACGGCCATTTCGGCCCCTACGGCGGTATTTTTGTCGCCGAAACCCTGATGGCGGCGCTGGAGGAATTGCGTGTCGAATATGACAAGGCGCGCCAGGATCCCGCTTTCATGGCCGAGTTTGAATATGAACTTAAGCACTACGTCGGCCGCCCCAGCCCGGTGTACCACGCCAAACGCCTCTCCGAGCAGTATGGCGGCGCGCAGATCTATCTGAAGCGCGAAGACCTCAATCACACCGGCGCGCACAAGATCAACAACACCATCGGCCAGGCGCTGCTGGCCCGACGCATGGGCAAGAAGCGCGTCATCGCCGAGACCGGCGCGGGCCAGCACGGCGTCGCCTCGGCCACCGTCGCCGCGCGCTACGGCATGGAATGCGTGGTCTACATGGGCGCCGAAGATGTCATCCGCCAGGCGCCCAACGTCTTTCGCATGAAATTGCTCGGCGCCACCGTGGTGCCGGTGTCCAGCGGCTCGAAAACACTGAAGGACGCGCTCAACGAAGCGATGCGCGACTGGGTCACCAACGTCGAGTCGACCTTCTATATTCTCGGCACTGCCGCCGGTCCGCATCCCTACCCGATGCTGGTACGCGATTTCCAGTGCGTGATCGGCCGTGAATGTCTCACCCAGATGCCCGAGCTGGCAGGCCGCCAGCCCGATGCCGTGATCGCCTGCGTCGGCGGCGGTTCCAACGCCATCGGGATTTTTCATCCCTATATTCCGCATGAGAAGGTGCGACTGATCGGCGTCGAAGCCGGCGGTTCCGGCATCGCCAGCGGCAAGCATGCCGCACCGTTGTCCGCGGGCAGCCCGGGCGTCCTGCACGGATTCCGCAGCTATCTGATGCAGGATGAAAACGGCCAGATCATCGAAACCCATTCGGTGTCTGCCGGACTGGATTACCCCGGTGTCGGGCCGGAGCATTCGTGGCTCAAGGATGCCGGCCGCGCCGAATATGTGGCCATCAATGACGATGAGGCGATGGCCGCCTTCCATGACCTGTGCCGCTTCGAGGGCATTATCCCCGCGCTTGAGTCCAGCCATGCCGTGGCCCAGGCCAAAAAGCTGGCGCCGACGCTGAAAAAGGATCAGATCATTCTGGTCAACCTGTCCGGTCGTGGCGACAAGGACATCAATACCGTGGCGAAAGTGTCGGGGATTACGCTGTGATCCTGCACTCATCCAATTGAACCGTTATCAGAAGAGTCCAATATGAGCCGAATCGGCCAGACCTTTATCGCCCTCAAGGCGCACAACAAGAAAGCCCTGATCACTTTCATTACAGCGGGCGATCCCGGCAAGGGACTGACGGTGCCGCTGATGCATGCGCTGGTGGAAGCCGGCGCGGACATCATCGAACTGGGGGTGCCTTTTTCCGATCCGATGGCCGATGGTCCGGTGATTCAGCGCGCGTCGGAGCGGGCACTGGCCAACAAGGTCGGGTTGAAGGATGTGCTGGCGATGACGGCCGATTTTCGCAAGAACAATACGACGACTCCCGTGGTGTTGATGGGCTATGCCAATCCGGTCGAGCGCATGGGCTACCAGACCTTTGCGCAGGCGGCGAAGGCGGCGGGCGTCGATGGCGTGCTGACGGTGGATATTCCGCCGGAGGAATCACACGGGGTGGCGGACGTATTCAAGGCGGCCGGGCTCGACCCCATTTTCCTGTTGTCGCCGACCACACCCGAATCGCGGGTGGAACAGGTGGCGGCAGTCGCCAGTGGCTTCATGTATTACGTGTCGCTGAAGGGCGTGACCGGATCGGCGGCGCTCGATACGGACGAAGTGTCGCGCAAGATCGCCACCATCCGCCGTCATTGCGATTTGCCGATGGGCGTGGGGTTTGGTATCCGTGACGCGGCGACGGCAGAAGCCGTGGCACGCATCGCCGACGCGGTGGTGGTGGGCAGCCGGATCGTGAATGAAATCGAGAACGCGTCGGAGAATGAACTCATCGGCCGCGTCAAGGCACTGGTGCAGGACTTGCGCCGTGGCGTCGACGCCGCATCGAAATAAGATCAACCCAAAAATCAAGCAGCGGAGAACACAATGAGCTGGTTCCAGAAAATCTTGCCGCCGAAAATCAAGCGGCGTGCGCTGGCAGACAAAAAATCCATGCCCGAGGGCTTGTGGTCCAAATGCCCGGCATGCAACGAGGTGCTGTACCGAGCCGACCTGGAGAGCAATCTGGAGGTGTGCCCGAAATGTGGTCACCACCATCGCATCGGTGCCCGCCAGCGCCTGGCGATGCTGCTGGACAAGGAAGGGCAGCACGAGATCGGTGCCCAGGTGACGCCGCTCGATCCGCTGAAATTCAAGGACGGCAAGAAATATCCGGACCGCCTGAAAGACGCCCAGTCCGCTACCTCTGAAACCGACGCACTGGTGGTGCTGGGCGGCAGCGTCAAGGCCGTTCCGGTGGTGGCGGCTGCGTTTGAATTCAAGTTCATGGGCGGGTCGATGGGCTCGGTCGTGGGCGAGCGTTTTGTCCAGGGAATCGAGGCGGCGATCGAATCGAATTCGGCGTTTGTCTGTTTCTCGGCCAGCGGCGGCGCGCGCATGCAGGAAGGCCTGTTTTCGCTGATGCAGATGGCCAAGACTTCGGCTGCCCTGACGCAGCTGTCGCGCCATCGCCTGCCTTTCATTTCCGTGCTGACCGACCCCACCATGGGGGGGGTGTCGGCCAGCTTCGCTATGCTGGGTGATCTGATCGTGGCCGAGCCCAATGCCCTGATCGGTTTTGCCGGCCCGCGCGTGATCGAGCAGACGGTGCGCGAGACCCTGCCGGAAGGCTTCCAGCGTGCCGAGTTCCTGGTCGAAAAGGGCGCCGTCGACCGCATCATCGATCGCCGCCAGATGCGCGACGAACTCGCCACCACGCTGGCGATGATGATGGGCCGTCCGGCGATTGCTGCCTAGTACGACAACCCATAAATTTCGCTATGTTCGACGCGCCCCGCATCGCCGATTGCTTTGTCGCTCATCCTCGCCATAGAATGACTATGGCTGCGGTTCGCTTCGCGCACTCGACGCGCGGATGCGCGTCTCGGCATGTACGCAAACTTATGGGTTGTCGTACTAGACTGTGTTGATGCCTTCCGGCCTATCGCTGGCCGACTGGCTGGCGCGGCTGGAACAGCTGCACCCCAGCACGATCGAGCTCGGACTGGAGCGGGTGCGCCGGGTCTGGTATGCGCTCGGGCTTGAGCCGATGTTCCCCATCCTCATCGTGGGCGGCACCAATGGCAAGGGCTCGACCTGTGCCTATCTGGAGGCCATTCTCGGCGCAGCGGGCTTCAGGACGGGGCTTTACACTTCTCCTCATTTATTGCGCTACAACGAGCGGGTACGGATTGCCGGCAGGAATGCAGAGGATGCCGACCTGGTATCCGCGTTCGAAGCGGTCGATGCCGCACGTGGTGACACCTCGTTGACCTATTTCGAATTCGGTACGCTGGGCGCGATGGTGCAATTCATCCGTGCCGGAATAGACGTGGCGATCCTCGAGGTGGGCCTCGGTGGACGGCTCGATGCCGTGAATGTGTTTGATGCCGATGCGGCCATCGTCAGCAGTGTCGATATCGACCACATCGAGTATCTGGGAGACACCCGCGAGGCCATCGGGTTTGAAAAAGCCGGCATTTATCGCGCCGGAAAGCCTGCCATTTGCAGCGACCCTGTGCCGCCGGTCAGTTTGATTGAACATGCTCACAGCATTGGCGCCAGACTGAGCTGCGTCGGGCAGGATTTTTCCGCCCAGCGTGAAGCCGATCAATGGATATATCGCGGCGTGACCACGACCTGGTCGGGATTGCCAGTACCGACGATGGCGGGAGCCTGCCAGTTGCGCAATGCCGCCGGTGCGCTGGCGGTTCTGGAAACCTTGCGTGCCCGTTTGCCGGTGAGCGAGATGGCCATGCGCCAGGGGCTGGCCGCGGCACAGGTGCCCGGGCGTTTTCAGCGTATTGCCCGTGCGCCCGATGTCATACTCGATGTGGCGCACAATCCCGAGGCCGCGCGGGCGCTGGCGGCCACCTTGCGCGATCAGGCTATTGTCGGACGCACGCTGGCGGTGGTCGGCATGCTTGCCGACAAGGATGCGGCGGAGGTGTTTGCCGCGCTGGCGGGCGAGATCGATGCATGGTGGGTCTGCATGCCCGACTCGCCGCGTGCCCGTGACGCGACAACCCTGGCAGCCATCCTTCGTCCCCAGGTGGGCAATACGCCGGTTTATATAGAGCCCGATGTGAACATGGCGCTTGCCGAAGCGCGAAGTGCAGCCCGTGAAGATGATAGAATTCTCGTCTTCGGTTCGTTCTATACCGTCGCCTCCGTGCTCGATCATGCCACTACCCAGCAGTGAAAATGACCTTAAACGTCGTGCCCGGCGCCGCCTGATCGGTGCCGTTGCGCTGACCCTGGTGGCGGTAATCGTGCTGCCTTTGCTGCTGGAAGATGAGCCGCCGCCTGCCAGTTCGCTCGCCGTGCAGATGGCCGCTGCGCCAAAAACGGAACCTGTTGTGGCGCAGCCCATTCAAAAGCCTGAACCCGTTGTGCCGGCTGAGCCTGTACCGGCCGCTCCGGTCGAGCCGGTTGCGCCGCCCGAGCCCGTGAAGCTGGAATCGAAGAGCGAACCAGCCAAACCGGCACCCAAACCCAAGCCTGAGCCAGTTAAGCTTCAACCGCCTAAACCCGCGCCCGCGCCGCAACCTGCCGCTACGCCAGAGGCCAAGCCCAAGCCTGCAGACGCGCAGGAGACATTTGTGGTGCAGTTGGCCGCCCTTTCAGATGCAGACAAGGCACAAACGCTCAAGGCACGCGTGGTCAAGCTTGGACTGCCGGCCTACACGGACGCCCTTGGCAGTTTGACGCGTGTGCGCGTGGGGCCATTCAACACGCGCA
>JAIOJU010000074.1 GCA_019911765.1 Thiobacillus sp. | reverse complement strand
TGTGAAGGGCGCGTTCACCGGAGCGGGCCGCGACCATCCGGGGCTGTTTCTCAGCGCGCAGGACGGCACCATATTCCTGGATGAAATCGGCGACATGCCGCCGCCCCTGCAGGTCAAGCTGTTGCGGGTGCTGCAGGAAGGCGAGGTTCGGCCGGTGGGTTCGACCGAAACGCGTGCGGTCAATGTGCGCATCCTGTCTGCCACCCATCGCAACCTTGAAGAGGCGATCAGCACCGAGGCGTTTCGCGAAGACCTGTATTACCGCCTGAATGTGGTCAACCTGATGCTGCCGCCCCTGCGCGAGCGGCGCGAGGACATTCCGCTGCTGGCGCAGCATTTTCTCGGCGCGCTGACGGAAAAATACCGGCGTCGCATACACGGCTTTGCGCCGGATGCGCTGGACATGCTGGCCGCGGCCGACTGGCCAGGCAATATCCGCCAGCTGCACAACGTGCTGGAGCAATGCTGCGCGCTGTGCACCACCGCCACCATCCCGGCCACGCTGGTATCGCGCGCCCTGCGCGACAAGCCCGCCGAGATCCAGCCGCTGGCCGAGGCGCGCAATGCGTTCGAACGCGATTACCTCATCACCCTGCTGAAACTCACTCGCGGCCAGGTCAGCGAAGTGGCGCGCCTGGCCGGACGCAACCGCACCGAGGTCTATCGGCTGCTGCAACGTCACGGTTTGACTCCTGCGCTGTTCAAGGATCGCGACGAAAGCGCATGAGTCATGAATGTCGTGCGCAGGCGACACCTGCGCACTGCCGTCCGGCAACAGAACCGGCTGTTTGAAGTCCGCCCCTTGATTTAAAAGCGTTTCTCCGTGATGGCACGCACCCTGCGATGGGTTGGCTACGCACCACTATGCGGCCACACACTTCAAGAGGAGAACACCATGTTCGGATGGGCCATTTCGTTTCTGCTAATCGCCATCATCGCCGGCGTGTTCGGATTTTCCGGGATTGCCGGAACCGCCACCGGAATCGCCAAAATACTCTTCATCATCGGCCTGGTGGTGTTTCTCGTCCTGCTGGTAACCGGCCGCCGCACCCCGCCGCTTTAAACAGGATCGCTGAATTCGTTCAAGGGAGAACAGGGTATTTCATCAGGCGTCCCCATCTGCCAGCAAACGGTGCGTCGCCGCCCTGCAACAAAAAACAACCATGAAAACAATGCGCTGAAACTTTCAGCCCTTATGCGTCGCCATCAGGCGACAAATAAGCGCCCTTTTCGTAAACCCCCGATAACAATCGCCGAGAGCACAGTCATATCCATCTGTTTTTGTTCGATTAATTCGATCTGGCACGGTCGTCGCTCTATCCCACGTCGAGTGCATCTGCATTCAACCCCACTCAACACAGGAGACAGGCATGAAATCGAGTCACCCCCACGTTCTGAAACTGGCCCTTGTCGCCATGCTGGGCGCCTTCACCTGCGCACCGGCCATGGCCACCGAGGACCGCCCCAATTTCAAGGCATATGACAGCAATGGCGACAACGCGGTCAGCCTCGCGGAATTCAAGGCCCAGGGCGGCCAGGAAGAAGCATTCCGCAGCATCGATAGCGATGGCAACAGCAGCCTGAGCAGCGATGAACTCGGCAAGGCCGGCATGCCCAAGGCGCCCGAAGCCAAACGCTACTGATCATGCATCAGGCTGGCTGCGGTCCACACCCCGCAGCCAGCCGATTCGAACCTTGCTACTGGAGACAGACATGAAATCCTTGCACCCTCGCTTGCAGAAGCTGGCGCTTGCCGCCGCGCTGAGCGCCGCTTTCGCCGCACCGGCGCTTGCCACGCCGACCAAGCCCAGCTTCAAGACCGCTGACCGCAACGGCGACGGCCTGATCAGCCAGAAGGAATTTGCCGACCTGGGCGGCTACAAACAGGCCTTCCAGAAAGGCGACGCCAACCTTGATTACCACCTGGACAAAAACGAATTCATCGTGGCCCGTGCCCACAACGATCGCCTCAAAACCGGCCAATATGCCGATGACGCATGGATTACCGACCAGGTAAAAACGCAACTGCTGAAAGACAAGAGCGTGGAAGGCGTGGAGGTGAATGTGGAAACCCATCAGGGCACGGTGCAGCTATCGGGCTGGGTCAACGACGCGACCCAGATTGCCCTGGCCGAATTCGTTGCGGTCGGCGTTGAAGGGGTGAAAGACATCCGAAACGAGCTGCAGGTCAGGTACTGACCCCGGGATCAGGCCGGTTGAAGCGTATGCCGCTGCCCGCCCCCTATAAACATGAGGAAAACGATATGAGCAAGACCAGGCAAACCCCCAACGACGAACACATGCAGATGCTTGAATGGTGCGGAACCCTGAGCGCTATCGAACAGGCCGTCCCGGCAAGATCAAAACGGACGCATGCCTGGCATGCCTCCTGTAGCGTACTGGCCGTATTGACCAGCATGCTGATCCTGAACGGCTGCGACAGCAAGAATCCGGCCGGGCAGGCAAACGAACAAATCGACCAGGCGGCGCAGGAAATGAAGAAAGAAGCAGGCCCGTTGTATGACAGCGCCACGGTTGCACCGGACCCAACGCAAGAACCCGTGGGCGCCCAGGATGAGGCAAACGAGCCGGCAAGCGAGGCGGCCGGGCCGGCCGGTGACGATATGCAAAAGCAATAATGTCCGCCTTGCCACCAAGCAAGGACGCTCCCGCAAACAAAAAAGCCGGGGGCATTATCGCCCCCGGCTTTTTGCATGACCGATCAAACCATCAGAACTTGTAGCTGTACATCAGCTGCCAGTTCAGCTGGCTGTGATCAATCCGCAACCCCGCATTCTGAGTACCCGTGCCGGTTACGGACACTTCCGGAACGTAGCTCAGCGCGAAATTCACTTCGGACTTCGGATTGAAGGCATAGCCAAAACCCGCCGTGTAGTGGCTTTCCACGATGGCCGGCCACAGGTAATTCACAAACTGGTTCGGGATCGGGTTCTTGCCGTAGTTGTAGCCAACGCGGCCGGTCAGCGCATCATTGAGCTTGTAGGACAGGCCCAGGGCCACCACGATCTGGTCGTCCCAGTTCTGCGTGAACGGCGCCGGGGATGGTCCACCTGTAACAGTCACGGTATTCATGCTGCTGCCCCACATCACGTCCTTGAGGTCGGCGGCGACCATGAGGCGGTCATTCGCCTGCCAGGCCAGACCCAACGCCACCACGGCTGGCATGTCGAAGCCTTCCACCTTGTAGCCATCGCCCTTGAGATCGGGCAGGTTGCCGGCCGTCTGATACACGCCACCCAGGGTAAGCGTCTTGTTCAGCTTGTAGGTGAAGCCCAGCTTGCCGGCCAGGCTGTAGCCCTTGGCCGCGCCGGTGAAATCGCTGTCATCCTTGAAGTTGATGCCGGCGGCACCCGACACCAGATCCATGCCCGCCCAGACGATATCAATGCTGCCACCCACGTTGAACCGGTCATTCACGGAATAGGCGAGCGGGAAAATCAGCCGGCCCACGCCCACCTGCGCCATGTCGCCATTGGCGTACTCGGTGCCCATGCCGCCCTGGCCATAGAGGCCTGCACCGTAAACCAGATTGCCCTGCTTTTTCACGTAACCGAAAGCCGGCATGTAGAACGCATCCGCGCTGGACTTGCCAAACGTGCCGGGGGCCGACACATCCGGCCCGACAAACCCGGCCATCACATCGATGCGGCTGCCGGGGGCCATCAAGCCCAGGGTGGCCGGATTGTTGGCCAGTGCCGCGGTGCCGTTGTCATACGCCATGGCGGCTCCGCCCATTCCGGCAGCGACCGGGCCATAGCCGTCCATCAGCATGCCGTTGGTAGCGAGCGCCAGAACAGGCATAGTCATTCCGACCACGGCCAAGCTGGCCGTGAGTTTATTCAGTTGCATCAGGGTCTCCTGCGACGCGGGTTATATAAGAAAAACGCGGGATTCTAACGTAGATGGGCGCGGGAAACCCATTGAACCTGCACTTGGAATAACGCTTATCTATCCGGTGAATCGGCAGCATCTGGCAAAACATGAGGCCTGACCGACGTTACATTGGGTTACACCTTGTTACCCGCGCCAAACATGGCGCTTACAGAGCGCCCCTACAGTGCAGTTGTCCGCCGGCATCACGCCAGCGACATCATTTAACTGAACAGGAGCAACACCATGAAAACCAGTCTGATGAAATCAACTCTTGGCGCACTGGCACTCGCTGCGGGCCTGGGTCTGATCACAACGAGCGTCCAGGCCGACTGGGGGCAACAGCAGCGTGTCCATTCCGGTCACGGCAATCGATACGACCAGCAAAGCCGGCACGTCCAGCAGCAAATCCATGCCCGCCAGGACCGTCAGATGGACCGCATCCAGGCGGGAATGCGCTCCGGCAAATTGACGCGCATGGAATTCCGCGAGTTAATGCACGAACAGCACGATATTCGCGCCATGGAGCGGCATTTCCGCGCAGATGGCTTCATCAACGCACGAGAATTCCACCGCCTCGATCAAGCGCTGGACCGCGCCAGCCGTAATATCCACGAAGAACGGCACGACCGTCAGGTGCGTTACGCTTCCGGACATGCCCCCCGGTTCAACTAATCTTCTTACTTCAAGGAGCATGCAATGAAGAACGTCCCCATCCTTCTCGCCCTGGCCGCGTGCGTAAGCGCCGGCCCCGTATTCGCCGACCCGCCCAGGCACGCCCCCGCGTATGGGTACGATAAAAAAGACCACGATGACGACCGCAAAAAACCCAAAAAAGCCAAGCACTACACCGGCAAAAGCGGCGTGGTCTACGTGCGGGACTACGGCATTTCGAGCGGGCGCTGCAACCGCGACGAAATTGGCGCGGTCATCGGCGGCGTGACCGGCGCGGTCATCGGCGGCCGCGTGGCGGACCGCGAAGATCGCGTCGTCGGCATGGTGGTCGGCGGCGTGCTCGGCGCGGTGCTCGGCCACGCCATCGGCGACAGCATGGACGACCGCGACCGCGCCTGTATCGGCCATTCGCTCGAACTGGGTCGCCCCGGCGTGCCGGTGGTATGGCGCAACAGCGGCCATCATTATCACTTCACCCCGCGCGGCGATGCGCGCGACGGCTGTCGCTACGCCACGCTGGTGGTGGATGGGCGCAGACCGCACGAGGTGCTGGCGTGCCCGGCCGGGCGCGGGGAGTGGACCTTCCGCCGTTACTGAGTACCGCTCAGCCGCAGGGCCAGCACGCCAAGCCTGTTAGAATCCCGGCTTTGCGTCCTGGCCCTGTTTGCGGCTACACCATGTCTGCTCTCAAAAACGATACCTTTCTGCGCGCGCTGATGCGCCAGCCCACCGACTACACGCCCATGTGGCTGATGCGCCAGGCAGGCCGCTACCTGCCGGAATACAATGCCACCCGCGCCCGCGCCGGTGACTTCCTCACCCTGTGCAAAACGCCCGATCTGGCGACCGAAGTCACGCTGCAACCGCTGGCACGCTATCCGCTCGACGCTGCCATCCTGTTTTCCGACATTCTCACCGTGCCCGATGCCATGGGCCTGGGGCTGTACTTTGCCGAAGGCGAAGGCCCGCGCTTTGAGCGCCCGCTACGCGACGAATGGGAGATCCGCGACCTGTCCGTGCCCGACCCCAACGACAAGCTCGGTTACGTCATGGATGCGGTCAGAAGCATCCGCCGCGCGCTGGATGGCTCGGTGCCGCTGATCGGCTTTTCCGGCAGTCCGTATACGCTGGCCTGCTACATGATCGAAGGTGGCGGTTCGTCCGACTACCGCCACATCAAGACCATGCTCTACAGCCGCCCCGACCTGCTGCACCGCATCCTCGACATCAACACCCAGGCGGTGACCGCCTACCTCAACGCCCAGATCGAAGCCGGCGCCCAGGCGGTGATGATTTTCGATTCGTGGGGCGGCAGCCTCACCCCGCACGCCTACAGGGAATTCTCGCTGGCCTACATGGAGCGCATCGTCGCCGGCCTGATCAAGGAGCGCGAAGGCCGCAAAGTGCCCAGCATTGTCTTTACCAAAGGCGGCGGCAACTGGCTGGAAGCGATGGCATCGATCGGCTCCGACGCCATCGGCCTCGACTGGTCGACCGACATTGGTGAAGCCCGCCGCCGGGTGGGCGACAAGGTCGCGCTGCAAGGCAACCTCGACCCCTCCGCCCTGCACGGCACGCCGGACAGCATCCGCAGCGAGGTTGCGCAGATCATCCAGGGCTTCGGCAATCACCCCGGCCATGTATTCAACCTCGGCCATGGCATATCGCAGTTCACCGACCCGGACAACGTCAGCGTGCTGGTCGAGGCCGTGCAAAGCCAGAGCCGGGCCATCCGCGCTGCCGCCTGATTGCCGGCCAGCCCTTTAACCTTCCGTCGCACACCCTTTCAGTTTTCAGGACATTCCATGAAGCGCATTTTGATCAGCCTGTTTGCCCTTTTCATCAGTGTCGGTTTCGTTGCACATGACGCCGAAGCCCGGCGCCTGGGGGGCAGCAAGTCCTTCGGCATGCAGCGCAGCGTTCCCGCCAGGCAAAATGCCGCGCCCGCGCCCCAGCAAGCCGGCACGGCACCGACGGCCGCACCGAAAAGAAGCGGCTGGATGGGCCCGATTGCCGGTCTCGCCGCAGGCCTGGGTCTGGCTGCGCTGTTTTCGCACCTGGGGATGGGCGAAGAAATGGCCAATTTCCTGATGCTGGCCTTGCTGGCCATGGCCGCACTCATGCTGTTCCGCGCCTTCACCCGCCGTAACGCCCCCGCCGCGCCGGCCATGCAATACGCCGGCCTGTCGGCTGACCGCGCCAACCCCGCCGCGACCTTCGATGCAACACCGGCTGCAATGGGTGGCCACGCCACCGCGAATGCCTTCCCGCCCGGGTTCGATGCCGACGCCTTCGCCCGCGAAGCCAAGCTCAACTACATCCGCCTGCAGGCCGCTTTTGACGCGGGCAACCTGGATGATCTGCGCGCGTTCACCTCGCCCGAAGTCTTTGCCGAGGTCAGCATGCAGCTGGCGGAGCGCGGCGACGCGACCCAGACGACCGACGTCATGACCCTGAACGCCGACGTGCTGGAAGCCATCGATGAAGGCAATCGCCACATCGTCAGCGTACGGTTTACCGGGCTGATTCGCGAAGACGCCGATCAGGCCGCCCAGCCACTCGACGAAATCTGGCACCTTACCAAGCCGATCAACGGCCAGGGTGGCTGGGTCATCGCCGGAATCCAGCAACAATAAGCTTATAAAACATAGGGTTGCGCGCCGCCAGGGGGCGTGCTGGCGTATTTCCTGGAATAGAAGCGTTAACTTATGCACAGTTTTAGCGCAAGGGAACTTTTTTTGTGTCAAGATATTGACAGCAAGGCACTATTTATAATTCATTGAATATTATAGGTTTGTTGACTTGCGCGCTTTTTGAGCGCTCAGGCCCCCCCACGAAAGTGCGGGCGTTCGAAGGCTGTCAACACAAATCACTCACATATTTATCCACAATCGCCGTGGACAACACCGAATAAGCCTTGTGCAACAGTTGCTTAGCCGGCTTTCCCCAACTTTCAGCCAAGACATACCGCTAACTTATGCCGTCCATCCTCCAGGTCGCGCTCGATACGCCGCTCTACCGGTTATTCGACTATCGCCTGCCGGATGAACTGGGCGAGGTCGCGCCAGGCAGGCTGGTCGAGGTGCCTTTCGGGCGCACCCGGCAGATAGGCGTGGCATTGGGGCCGGCCGCCGACAGCACCATCGACTCCGCCAAGCTGCGGGACGTGATCCGCGTGCTGGATGATCGCCCGGCCCTGCCCGCCGACCTGCTGCGGCTGGCCCAGTTTTGCGCGGACTATTATCACTATCCGCTGGGTGCGATTTTGCTGGCGACATTGCCGCCGCGCCTGCGCAATGCCACGCCGTTTGTTGCGGACACGCCCTGGCTGGTCGTGACCGAAGCCGGGCAAGCTGCGGAGCCACCCGCCCGCGCCAAGGCGCAACGTGCCCTGCTCGACGCCTTGCGCGCCGCCGCACGGTCGCGCGAGGAACTGCGCGCCGGAAAACAGGTCCGCCATGCCACGGTGCTGGTGGAAGCCGGCTGGGCGGCCTGGTCACGATTGCCGCCGCAAACCAGCAGGCTGCCCCGAACTGCCGCACCCCACGCCGCCACCGCCGAACAACAGCAGGCGCTCGAGCGCCTGCTGCCCGCTCTTGCTGAATTTGGCGTGCACCTGATCCATGGCGTCACCGGCAGCGGCAAGACCGAGCTGTATCTGCGCCTGATTGACGATGTGCTCACGCGTGGCCGGCAGGCGCTGGTACTGATTCCCGAAATTGCCCTGACGCCGCAGCTTGAGCAGCATTTCCGGCGCCGCTTTCCGGGGCGACATATCACGTCCCTGCACAGTGGACTGGCCGAAGTCGCGCGGGCAGAAAACTGGCTCGCCGCATTTGACTGCGACATCCTGCTCGGTACCCGCTTGTCCGTCTTTGCGCCCATGCCGCGGCTGGGCCTGATCGTGGTGGACGAAGAACATGACGCCTCGTTCAAACAGCAGGACAGCCTGCGCTACTCGGCACGCGACGTCGCGATCGCGCGCGCCAAGCAGGCCGGCGTGCCGGTCGTGCTCGGCTCGGCGACGCCCTCGCTGGAAAGCTACGCGCAAGCCCTGAACGGGCGCTATCAATTGATCGAGCTGAAGACGCGCGCCATCAGCGCAGCACGCCTGCCCGATATCGAACTGGTCGACCTGAAACATATTCCCGTCGACAACGGCCTCGCCCGCCCCGCGCTGCAAGCGCTGACCGAGACCCTGGCGCGCGGCGAGCAAAGCCTGGTGTTCCTCAATCGCCGCGGCTATGCGCCCGCCTTGTATTGCCCGAGTTGCGCCTGGGTGTCGCCCTGCCCGAGCTGCTCGGCGCGGCTGGTGTTTCATCGCACCGCCTTTAATTCAACCCGGCCCGGCCGCCTCAAGTGCCACCACTGCGGCCTCGAAACGCGCATCCCGACCGAATGCCCGAGCTGCGGCAACCCCGACCTCAAGCCACTCGGCCAGGGCACCCAGCGGCTCGAAGAAACGCTCACCGCCTTGCTGCCCGGTGCACGCATCCGCCGCATCGACCGCGACACCATGCGTCCGCGTGCCTGGGCAGAACTGGGGGAGGCGGTGCACGGCGGCGCGGTCGATATCCTGGTCGGCACCCAGATGCTGGCCAAGGGCCACGACTTTCCCAACATGACGCTGGCGCTGATTCTCGACACCGACGGCGCGCTCTACAGCCCCGACTTCCGCGCCACCGAACGGCTGTTCGCCCAGTTGATGCAGGTGTCGGGACGCGCCGGACGCGCCGACAAACCCGGTCGCGTCGTCATCCAGACCGCCTTTCCCGACCATCCGCTGTTCCGCTACCTGCAGCGCCACGACTACCCCGGCTATGCGCGCGAACTGCTGGCTGAACGCAAACAGCTCGATCTGCCGCCATTCACCCGGCAGGTACTGCTGCGCGCCGAAGCCAAGACCATGGATGCCGCGCTCGCCTTCCTGCATCACGCCGCCGCCCTGGCGCCCGACATCCCCGAAGTCAGCGTGTTCGGCGCCACCCCCGCGCCGATGGCAAGGGTCGCCAATCTCGAGCGCGCGCAACTGCTGATCCAGTCGGCCAACCGCGTGGCCCTGCAGGCCTTTGTGCGTGACTGGCGGCCGCAGCTCGACAGCATCAAGCCGCGCGTGGCGCGCTGGTCGCTCGATGTGGATCCATTGGTATTCTGAGAAAAAACGCACGGGATCAGGCGACCCCGGACACCCAAACCGCCTGCATTCAGGCGTACTCGACGCGATTGCGGCCCTGCTGCTTGGCCCGGTAAAGCCCCTCATCCACCCGGGAAAGGAAAGCTTCGGGCGATTCACCCGGCTGAAACTCGGCCACGCCAAAGCTGCATGTCATGTGGCCGACTGTCGAAAAGGCCCGCGTATCGATAAGGTGACGCAGCTTTTCAGCGAACAGCCGCACCCCGGACAGGCTGCAGTTGCTGGCAAGCACCACGAACTCCTCCCCGCCCCAGCGTGCAAACAAGTCGCCAGGGCGGATATTGGCGCCAACAAGCCCAGCAAGTTCCTGCAACACCGCATCGCCAACCGGATGACCGTAGGTGTCGTTGATGTGCTTGAAATGGTCAATGTCGAACAAAATCAGGGTGAACGGCACCCGATAGCGGGTGCAGCGCGCCTGTTCCTGCACCATCATTTCATTGAGCTTGCGGCGGTTATGAATGCCAGTGAGCGGATCGGTCGTGGCCTGTACGCGCAGCAATTCCTCCATGCGCTTATGCTCGGAGATGTCGCGCATGATGCCAATGCCATGCCAGCGCTCACCGCTCCTGACAGCTGAGAGCGATATCTCGACAGGCAGCTCGCTGCCGTTCGCGTGGCGGGCTATCAGTTCAGTGGTTTTGCCGGCGCGCTCATCCTGGCCGGCCCGGATGAAATAGCCAAAGGCCTGCTGATGGGCTTCGCGATACGGCTCCGGCGCAATCAGCGTATGCAGGTTCTGGCCCAGCACCTCATCGCGGCTGTAACCGAAAAGGCGCTCGGCGGCTTCATTCCAGTAAGTGGTGTGGGCGCCCTCGTCGATCATCACAATGGCGTCCTGCGCGGCGCCGGTAATGCTTTGCATGATGTTGCGGCTTTCCTCCAGTTCCCGGGTTCGCTCCGCCACCATCTGCTCGAGTTGGGCCTTGTTCTCCCGCAACATGGCTTCAGCCTGCTTGATGGCCGTGATTTCGGTGCGTACGGAAACGTAGCGCTCGGGCTTGCCGCTGCTGTCGAGGAACGGCAGGATGGTCGTGGCCACCCAGTAGAGCTCGCCATTTTTCTTGCGGTTGCACACCTCGTCCTGCCAGACCTGGCCCGAGGAAATGGTGCGCCACATCGAAGCGAAAAATGCCTTCGGATGATGGCCGGAATTCAGCAGGCGATGATCCTGGCCCAGCAGTTCATCACGGGAATACTGGCTGACCTGGCAGAACATATCGTTGACGTAAATGATCCTGCCGTTGACATCCGCCATGCTGACGATGGCATGCCGGTCCAGCGTCCGCTTCTGGAACTCGAGTTCACGGTTGCTCGTCTGCAGGCTGTCGCTGACATCGGCGAGCGACTCGACCATCTGCCGGGTCCGCCCGAAAACGAAGCGGCTGATGAAGAAACTCAGTGCCAGAAACACGAATCCGCCGCCGACCAGGATATACAGCGCCTGCCGCTCTTCCGTTTTGGCCCGCTTCGCGGCGGCCAGCACCTCGTCAGACTGGAAATCGATCAGAGCCGACAGCTTTTCAACAAACCGGTCCTGTACCGGCAGAAACGCCGTGAGCATGACCTGCTCGGCTTCCTCGCGCCGGCCCTGCTGGGCCAAATCGATCACCTGCTGCTGAAATTCCCTGGCCTCGCCGACCAGTTGACCCTGCTGCGCCAGCAACACCTTTTCTGCCTCGACCAGATCGAGCGCCAGCAATGACTGTCTGGCCTGGCTAAACCGGGTAGCCAACTCGTAGAGTCGCTGGACCTGTTCATCGCGCCTGAATGGATCGTTCTCCTCGTGCAGGATCGAAAACAGCAGGAAGGAGCGCTCGCGCGCGGCATTAATCATGTGCCGGGCAAGATTCGAATGCTCACGCTGGGCCGCGGTGGTGGTCTCGAATGCGCGCTGGCTGGCCAGAATCTGCGAAATGGCCAGGCTGACGATGACAACGAAAAACACGGCGGTCGCAGCAAAACCGATCCGGATCAGGTGCAGCGTGGCCGCACGTTTTCTGGAATCCGGCCAAGCCAGGAAGCGGGGCAGTCCAGCCAGGGACATTGTCAGTGATGGCAGTTGAGGTTTTCCAAGATCGATAGCATAGCTCAAGGCGCGGTGCCATGGCCCCGTGCATCATGGGCCGAACGTACCGGCCCAAACGAATGCCGCGCATCGATCCTTGCATGGATGGCCACCCGGCCGGGGTTTGAAGCCTCGCGTACGGCGCTTATAATCGGCGGCTACCCATTCTGAACACTGAGCCCACCGACTGCGCTCAGGACAGGGAAATGCAAATCGTCCCGTCCTTTTCCAACCATGCCCAACACCCATCCGCTTAAAGACCAGATCGCGCTGCTGATCGGTACCGCCCTCGAAACCGTGGCGCCCGATGCCCCGGTGAGCCTGGAAATCGAACGCCCGAAGAACGCCTCGCACGGCGATTTTTCCAGCAACGCCGCGATGCAGCTGGCGCGTCCGCTGAAGAAGAACCCGCGCGAGCTGGCGCAACTGATCCTGACCGAGCTGCCGAAATCGCCGCTGATCGCCAAGGCGGAAATCGCTGGCGCCGGCTTCATCAACTTCACCCTCACGCCTGCGGCCTGGCACAGCCTGGTGCCGCAGATCCGCACAGCCGGCGCAGCGTTTGGCCGCAGCAGCGACAAGGCGGGCCACAAGGTGCTGGTCGAGTTCGTCTCCGCCAATCCGACCGGTCCGCTGCACGTGGGTCACGGCCGCCAGGCCGCGCTCGGCGACGCGATCTGCAACCTGTATGCGGCGCAGGGCTGGGAGGTGACCCGCGAGTTCTACTACAACGATGCCGGGGTGCAGATCGCCACGCTGGCCAACAGCGTGCAGGCGCGTGCCAAGGGCCTGAAGCCGGGCGACGCCGAGTGGCCGGAATCAGCCTACAACGGCGACTACATTGCCGACATCGCGGCGGATTTTCTGGCGAAGAAAACGGTGAAATCGGACGACCGCGAATACACCGCGACCGGCGACATCGACGATCTCGATTCGATCCGCCAGTTCGGCGTGGCCTACCTGCGCCACGAACAGGATCTCGACCTCAAGGCCTTCGCGGTGCGCTTCGACCATTACTATCTGGAGTCGAGCCTGTACACCAGCGGACGCGTCGCGGCGACGGTGCAGAAGCTGATCGACGCCGGCAAGACCTACGAGCAGGACGGCGCACTGTGGCTGCGCACCACGGACTACGGTGACGACAAGGACCGCGTGATGAAGAAGTCCGACGGCACCTACACCTATTTCGTGCCGGACGTGGCCTATCACATCGCCAAGTGGGAACGCGGCTACGAACGCGCGATCAACATCCAGGGCACCGACCACCACGGTACCATTGCCCGCGTGCGCGCCGGCCTGCAGGCCGCCGGCGTCGGCATCCCCGAAGGCTATCCCGACTACCTGCTGCACACGATGGTGCGCGTGATGCGCGGCGGCGAGGAAGTGAAGATCTCCAAGCGCGCCGGCAGCTACGTCACGCTGCGCGACGTCATCGACTGGACCAGCAAGGACGCGGTGCGCTTCTTCCTGCTGAGCCGCAAGGCCGATACCGAATACATCTTCGACATCGATCTCGCGCTCGCCAAAAACAATGACAATCCGGTGTATTACGTGCAGTACGCGCACGCGCGGATCTGCCGCGTATTCGAGGAATGGGGCAATCAGCCTGCCGATCTGAATGGCGCTGACCTCACGCCACTGACCGCGCCGCACGAAACCGCACTGATGCAGCGCCTGGCCGAGTACCCGGAAACCGTGGCCACCGCCGCACGCGAACTGGCGCCGCATCTGCTGGTCCACTACCTGCAAACCCTGGCTGGAGACTTCCACGCCTGGTACAACGCGGAGAAATTCCTGGTCGGCGACAATGCGACCAGGCTTGCCCGACTGGCGCTGGCCGATGCCACCCGCATTACGATTGTTAACGGCCTGGCCTTGCTTGGTGTGTCCGCACCGGAGAAAATGTAGTCATGGCAAAAACCGCTTCACGCAAGTCTGGCCGCTCGGGCGGCAGTTCCATTTTCACCGGTGTCATGATCGGACTGATTTTTGGTGCCGTGCTGGCTGTGGGCGTTGCGCTGTGGGCGACGGGAAACAACCCGTTCAAGTCATCGCCGGCCAGACCTGCGTCCTCGGCGACCAAGGCCGAGCCCGCACCCCAGGCCGAGCCGGAAGCTGCGCCCAGCTTTGATTTCTACAAGGTGCTGCCGGGCGATTCGACCCACGCCATGCCGCCCGCGCCCAGCACGGCCCCGAACACCCCCCTGTATTACCTGCAGGCGGGCGCTTTCCAGAACCCGGCCGATGCCGACAATCTCAAAGCCCAGCTTGCCCTGCTTGGAATCGAAGCCGTGATACAGACAAGTGATCTGGGCGAGAAGGGCGTGTTTCATCGTGTCCGCGTCGGCCCATTGGCCGCAATGGATGTCGTGAATCGCACCCGCAGCCTGCTGACGCAGAACAATATCCCGGCCACGCTGGTCAAAGAAGTTCCCACCCCTCAGGAGACGCCTTGATGTTCACTCGTGTATTGGCCACATTTGCCGCAGCCCTGCTGTCCTTATCCGCATTTGCCGCACCGGATGAAGCGTTCGTGGGACATGACTACACCGTCGTGAAAAACGCCCAGCCCGTTGCCACGGGTAAAAAAATCGAGGTCCTGGAATTCTTCTGGTATCGCTGTCCCCATTGCTTCCAGCTTGAGCCCAGCCTCAGCGCATGGCTGAAAACCCTGCCCAAGGATGCCCAGGTTCGCCGCGTGCCGGCGGTGTTTCGCGATGACTGGATGCCCGCCGCCAAAATCTTCTACTCGCTTGAGCAGATGGGCCTGACCGAGCGCCTGCACCACAAGGTGTTCGACGCCTACAACGTGGAAAACATCAACCTGAACGACACCGCCGTACTGGGCACCTGGATCGCCAAGCAGGGTGTCGACCGCAAGAAATTCGAGGCGATCTACAACTCGTTCTCCACCCAGTCCAAGGCCACGCAGGGCGCCCGTCTCGCCAGCACCTACGCCATCAACGGCGTGCCGGCCTTCATTATCGACGGCAAATACCTTACCTCACCGGGAATGACCGCCGGCGAAGCCCGCCTGTATGACGTGCTTGACCAGCTCATCGTCAAGGCGCGCGCCGAGCGTGCCGGCAAGAAAACCAGATAAAGACCTTGTCGTCCGCCCCGCTGAAGGTACTGATCACCGGCGCCAGCTCCGGTCTCGGAGCAGCGCTGGCGCGTCATTACGGCGCACAAGGCGCGCGACTGGGGCTGGTCGGACGCCGGCTCGACGGCTTGCAGCGCACCGCTGCCGGCCTGGATGCGCGCATCTACCAGGCTGATGTTCGCGATGCCGCGGCCATGCAATCTGCCGCGGCCGCTTTTCTGGGCGAGGTGGGCGCGCCCGATATCGTCATCGCCGCAGCGGGAATCAGCGTCGGCACGCTCACCGAAGAGGCAGAAGATGCCGCCGTATTTCGCGCCGTGATGGATGCCAACGTGCTGGGGCTGGTCCACACCTTTCAGCCCTTCATCACCGCCATGCAAACAAATGGCGGCGTGCTGTGCGGCATTTCCAGCGTGGCGGGCGTGCGCGGCCTGCCCGGCGGCA
Organism: Thiobacillus sp.; assembly: GCA_019911765.1. Taxonomy (GTDB): domain Bacteria; phylum Pseudomonadota; class Gammaproteobacteria; order Burkholderiales; family Thiobacillaceae; genus Thiobacillus. Next base: position 14,247 of record JAIOJU010000074.1, on the reverse strand, counting down.
GCGCGTATTCCGCATCGAAGGCCGCCGCCACGGTCTATCTCGAGGCCTTGCGCCTGGAAATGAAGGCGCGCGGCATCGCCGTCGTCACCGTCGCGCCCGGTTACATCGACACGCCCATGACACAGGTCAATCCCTATGCGATGCCGTTTAAAATGACTGCGCAAACCGCCGCCATCAAAACTGCACGCTGCATCGCACGGCGCCGCGCCTATACCGTCATCCCCTGGCAGATGGCCTGGACGGCACGTTTGCTGAAATGGCTACCCATTCCAGTCTATGATGCAGTATTCGAGAACGCACCACGCAAGCCCCGCAGCCTGCCTACCTGATAATCAGCACCGCAAAAAAACGGAGACACCATGCCCGCCCCCCTGAACATCATCCTCATCGACGATCACCCGCTGCTGCGCATGGGTGTGGCGGGCTATATCCAGCAGGAACCCGATTTGCGGCTCACGGCACAAATGGCCAATGCCGCCGAGCTGCGGGCCTGGCTGTCGGAAGGCAACCGCGCCGATGCCGCGCTGCTCGACCGCTCTCTGCCCGACGCCGACGGCCTCGACCTGGTGTCCGACCTGCGCGACCTCGGCATCAAGGTCATCATGCTCACCATCGCCGACTCCGACGAGGAAATCTCCGAAGCCATCTCCTCCGGCGTCGACGGCTACGTCGTCAAGTCCAGCGACCCCGACCAGGTGCTCGCCGCCATCCGCAGCGTGTGCGACGGCCAGAGCAGCTTCCCGCTCAACATCATGCAAAAGATGGCGCGCGGCGAACTCAACAACAGCGCGCTGTCCGCACTGACCGCGCGCGAAATGGAAATCGTCGACCACGTCAAGGAAGGCCACTCCAACAAGGCCATCGCCTACAAGATGACGCTGTCGGAGAACACCGTGCGCAATCATCTGCGCAACATCATGGAAAAACTCGGCCTGCGCAACCGCGTCCAGGTCGCCACCCTGGCGCTGAAGGAAGACCACAAGCGGCATTGAGCCGCCGCTGCCGGTCAGATTTGTGCTGGTCGAAAGACTTGGTCTGGCACCGGTGCAGGCGCCCAAATGAAATTTCGAAACTTCCGCTTCTCGGCCAAAGCTGCCGATCGGAGTCGTGTAGAAGTGCGTCTGCTATCTGACGTTAACTGGACGCTCGTGCTCAGCGCCTGCTACGCAAGCGGCCGATTGGCTTTCGTCTGCGTATCCAGGCGATGCCGTCCCTTGTTACGTCGCCCAACGAGCACTGGTCAACCGATCTATGCCGCGTCTGGCTGACCGGGACGGCTGCCCAAACCGCTTCAGACTTTCCTTTAGGCTTAGAGCTGGCATGCTGACTACAGACGCCATTGCCGAAGTCTGAGGCGCTCCGACGCGACATCTAACGGGATATCTCCCGCTCACTGCGCGTAGCACGTATTATCATCATGGGCAGTTCGTCGATCGGGCGAGCGTCAATTCAGGGGAAGTAATGGCCTGCAAGGTTAGATATCTCAATAGCGCTGGCATCATGCCTCGCGAGATCAAGGGCATCGATGCCTTATCTAAGGCGTTTCCGTCGAATTGGCTGTTTTACGTCTCCCTAAACTGCTTCCCGCGCAATCAGTCTCCAATGGAGATTGATGCGGTCGTCGTCATGGACGACCTTATCCTCCTGCTTGAGATCAAGGACTGGAATGGCAAGCTGACCTACAAAGGAGACCGCTGGTTCGTCAACGGTTCGCCGCGCAAGCGATCGGCCGCCATCCTGGTCGACGAGAAGGCCAAGAAATTGAAGTCCGTCATCCAAGGACAAAGCTCGCTCGCTGGCGCCTTCTATGTGGACTCGCGCGTCGTCTTCACGGGCACGGCGAATGCAGCGAACCTCAATCCGCAAGAGCAGCGGCGCTGCTTGACTCTCGCAGAGGCGTGCGCAATTGGGAACCCAGCCAAGCGCCATCTGTATGTGCGGCCCGGGAAGGTTTCGCTTACTAAGGCGTGCAATCTCGAGTCGGAATTCGACAAGATCTTCAACAACACGCAGCTCTTCCAGCGTCTCGAGTCGGACTGGGCAGGCTACACGGTCACGGAGAAGGACATCTTCGTGCACCCCAAGCAGGTCTGGCGCGACCACCTGGCCGAGCGAAGCGACGAGAAGCGCCTTAAAGCAATGGTGCGAACCTGGTCGTTCAACAGCCTACCGGTCGGGCTTAACAGCTCGGAGATGCGTAAGGTCGTGGCAATGCGTGAGACCAATGCGTTCGCCTACCTCCAGGACATCGGCAGCGAGCTCATTCTGCGCCAGCGCGTGCTGCGGGAGGTGGCCACCCCGGACGACGAGATTTCGACCGGGCACTTTGAAGTCCGCCAGATTGCGCCAGGTTGGTATCCGCTTGACCAATACATCGTGCGCAATTCCGATGCGCTGAGCGTATTGGACCGCATTACCATCGCCATGGGCTTGCTCAGCACCGTCGCGGAACTGCACCGGGTCAATGTGACGCATCGGGACCTCGGTCCTCGGTCGATTTGGGTGGGCGGGCACAGCGACCTGGCGCTGACTGGCTTCATGTCCTGTCAGCTGCCGGACAAGATGACGATGATGGATTGGCTGCAGGATCTGCGGGGTTATGCAGGCTTCCTGCCAGAAGACGCCAGCGGCAGCCCCAGCACCGGTCGGCAGCGAGATGTCTACAGCTGCGCTTACCTAGCCGCCCAGGTGCTCACCGGCGAGGTACCAAAGGCCTCGGATATTGAGGCGACCATTGCAGCGCTCCCGTCCGAACTGAAGAACTTGGGCGACTGGATCCGACGCGGACTGTCTGCCAACCCGTCATTGCGATTTGCGAGTGCTGCTGAGCTCATGGATGCGTTTGCGGTCGTTGTCGAGGCTGGGCCGACTGACGGGTTCGATCCGACCTTGCTGGATCGATTTGAGACCATTGACGTCCCGTATGCGCGATGGCCGCTTGCGTCTGTCATCTCGTCAACAAGCCAGAAGCAAGTTTATGCGCACGTCAAAGGGTCCGAGACCGTCATGGTCAAGGTCTGGATGTCGTGGCTGCGAGGCCGTTCCACGCAAAGCGATTGCGCGCTGCTCAAGCTGCTGCTGAGTGTTGATCAACTGATTGATGCGCCGCTCAAGGGGCTTCCGCGGTTCATTGCGAGAGGCCTTTCCCCGCTGGGCGTCTTCGTTGTGTATGAACGCAGCGAAGGAACGCCTCTGGCAGAGGTCAAACTGCTTCCTAAGAACGCAGGGTTGGAACTCGCCGCCGACCTGCTGCGCACGATCACCGCCCTGCACGAGCGAAACTGCGAGCATGGCGACATCTCACCTTCCAATGTGCTGGTGAACGTCGTCGAGCGAAGTGTCTGCCTTATTGACCCGTTTGACATCTCACCGGTTGGTGACGGCACGGCAAGAACGCCTTCGATGCTGCCTGACAACTGGGAACTCCTGCCGCAGGCAGCAATCGACCGGTTTGCCGCTTTGAAGGCTGCCCAGATGCTGCTTGCTCTGGATCTAGGCAGTGCCGCCCAGGCTCTTCAGCCCGAGCTTGATGCCGAGCTGAAGAAGCCGGTTATCGAATCGCTTCAGTATGCGCTGGCCAAGGTGTCGCAGGCGGTGGAGGCGCTGACGGCGGCCGAGGTGGTTGAGTTCCATTTGAAGACCGGGCGGCCCACACACGGTTTTCTTCAGGTGGACAAGCTGTATGTGCGGCGATACCTCGAGGAATCTGGTGGCGTCACCTTTGATCTCACGACCGAAAAGGCCCAATTGGTACTGAAGGGCAACGGTATTGAGCTGCAGAGCTACTACTTCAGGCAGACCTTCTTCGCGACTCTCGAGCGTGAGTCCCGGTCAGCGCATCGCGACATCCCCATCAGGGTGACGGCTCAGGAGGGCGGCACTGACGGCTTCGAGGAGCTCTACACCTACCTTTGTAGCCACGAGCGATTCACTGTCCATCCTGCCGAGGAAGGCCAGACAGCGCCTCCAACGCAGTTCGAGGTGACCTGGCACTGGACGAAGCTGCTCGAAATTGAGGAAGAGTCTCGCGTCGAGATTGCCGTCACAGAGACACTGGCTCAAAAGGGCCAGACCCTCGTGCTGGCCTACGAGAATCTGGGAAGAGACTTCGACTTCGACGAGGAAGACTCCATCGACGTCTTCGTCGGCAACCGCAAGATCGGCTACGTCGACCTGTCCGCGAGCTCGCTCCCGAGCGCCATTGGGATCGTGTGCGAACGCGGGAATATCTCGGACGGTGACCGCCTGCGGCTGGCGGAGCGGCGGGAGCATACATCGATGGAGCGGCGATCACGGGCGGTCCGCCGCATCTTGGAAGGCCGTTCGGTTATCGGCGACCTAGTGGAGTATTTCGACCCGCACAAGAGCGTCCCACCGACGTCTTTCGCCCTCACCATCGACGACGCACAGCTTGCTGCCTACGGCCTTAACGCTGGCCAGCAACATGCGTTCCGTCATCTGTTGTCAGCCGGGCCGGTTGGTCTGCTTCAGGGACCGCCTGGCACCGGTAAGACGAGGTTCATCGCTTCCTTCGTGCACTGGCTCATCTCCAAGGGAGGCGGCCAGCGCGTCCTCATTGCCAGCCAGTCGCATGAGGCCGTCAACAACGCGATCGAGTCATTGCTGCGCCTCCACAAGGAACGCGGTGAGACGCGGCCGAGCCTCCTGCGTATCGGCTCCAAGGGCATCACCGACCGCATCCGCCCCTTTCACACGTCTGAATTGCGGGAGAGCTACCGGGTCAAATTCGATGCCGCAGCCAAGAACCGGTTCGGCCAACTCACCAAGGCGCTGGGCGTGGACCGTACGTTCGCGTCAGAGCTGTTCGACTTGGATAAGCAGGTCGGAACCCTCGCGCGGCGCTTGAGCACTGTGCAAGAGGCCCTGGTTGAGGATGAGGGACAACTGGCCGCTGATCGCGACCGCAACCGTGTGCAACGCGCACGAGTCCAAGATGCCTTCAAATCCGCGTTTAAGGCCGTGTCAGGGCAGGAAACGGATGGCGAGTCCCCGCTTCAGGCCTATGATCAGCTGGTCAATGCTCTGCACCTGAAGTACCCGAACGTCTCACCGGCGGATGCGAGTTCGGCCCAGCGCGCGTTGAAGCTCGTTAATGACTGGCTGGCTTCGCTGGGGTCGCCAGGGCGGAACTTTGAAGAGTTCCTGGCCAAGACGCGCAGCGTCGTCTCGGCGACCTGCGTCGGTGTCGGGCAGACGCGCATCAAGATCGAGACGCAGGTGTTCGACTGGGTCATCGTTGACGAGGCTGCAAGGTGCACGCCCGGCGAATTGGCGGTGCCCATCCAGATGGCCAAGCGTGTTTTGCTGGTGGGTGACCATCTACAACTGCTGCCCATGATGGACGACCAGATGCTCAGCGACCTCAAAGAGGTTGAACCAGACGTATCGATCGAGGAGCTGGCTCGCAGCGACTTCGAGCGCGCCTTCACGTCGACTTACGGGCAGTCCATCGGCGTGCGGCTGACTGAGCAATACCGGATGGACAGCGCCATCTGCGACTTGGTCTCGGAGTGTTTCTACGAGGAGAGTGGCATCCGGCTGGTGACCTCAGAGGCGCGACAGTCAGTGCTACGGCTGACCGACTTTGGGGTGCCCTGGTTGTCCAAGCCGCTAGTCTGGGTCGATGCCAGCAAAGAGCACATGAACTCTGAATACAGTCCGGAGGGTGAGACCACCTTCCACAACCATAGCGAAGTCGACGCAGTCATCACGGTGCTGGAGAAGCTCGCGGTGGACAGGGCCTTAGTCACGGCGCTGGAGAAGCTTGATGACGAGACGCCGATCGGGGTCATCTGCATGTATGCAGGGCAGAAACGTCAGATTGAGCTGGCGTGGTCTCGCCGCCCGTTCGACCCGAAGTTCAAGCGCCTGGTGCGCATCGACACGGTCGACTCCTACCAAGGCAAAGAGAACGCCATTGTCATCCTATCCCTGGTGCGCAGCAATCCGAAGGGGTCACCGGGACACGTGGGAATCCCGAACCGCTGCAATGTTGCTGTTTCGCGTGCCCAAGAGCGACTCATCGTAGTCGGCGATGCTGACATGTGGGGGCGACGGGTTGGTCCGAAGTCACCCATGCGCAGGGTCTTTGAGCACATGAAGAGCAACCCGGACCATGCCACTCTCCTTAGTGCATCGGAAGTCTCATAACCATGGACGAGAACAACACCTTCGAGACGAATACGTTCGGGTTCAACCTTCCTTGCCGCCAGTTCGTCATCGCGGCCGAGAGGACCAAGGAGCGTCGACTGCCCATGGTGGATGAGTTCATTTTGAGAACTCTTCTCGTGGTGAAGTCCATCTCAGCGGACACGCTAGCACGCTTCTTCGGCTTTGAAGGTCGGGACCTGGGCATCGCCGTCTCCGACCTTCAGTCACGCAGCTTGGTCACGGTGGATGGCAACAACATCAGCTTGCATCCCTCGGCGAAGGAGATGTTTCGAACATCTACCGAAGATGCGCCAACCATCACGGTTGCAGAACCGATGAACGCAGACGTCTGGTTCGATCTGGTGACCAAGCACATGGTGAGCGGCCGCGGACTGCGCAACGTCCAGCACCTCATTCCGCTTCCGCTGCGTCAGCAGATAGACGAGGCGGGGGCTCGCGCGGCGTTTCACGACAACTTCCGGGACTACTTGCGCATCGCGCGCAACGATAGGAAGGCGGATCAGTGGAGCCTTTACTCTATCCTTGACGTGCACGCCGGCCGCTACAGTTTTGTCCAGATTAGCGGTAGCGAGCGGCTGACTTTGCAAGGGGCGCCTAGGCTAGAGTCACACATAAATCTGCGCGAGACAGACTCAAAGGGGCGAGGAAAGCAGCTTACAGAGGCAATGTCCATCGAGCTACGCAAGCTGGACCACGTCAGCCCGAGCCAAGCTTCCTCCAACGAGTTCGCTCGGATGTTCAACCACCGAGACTGGTCGCAGTGGTTCCGGCCTGACGGGCACTTCGACTTGGCCCGCTGGTTTCAGCAGGAGATGAACAGCAGCTCGGCTGGCACGGTTCCGCTGGTGGGCTACCCCTACGTAGAACGAAACCGACGAGCTATTACCGAACTGCTTGAGGATGCGCCGCTGGACTTAAGCGGGGACCATCGTTGGCGGATTTGTTGGCTCAGGCCCGGCGGTTCGCTATGGGGTGCAACCGAGGATGTGCCGGCGACCCTCGAAGCACTGCGCGGCGTCATCAGAACGAGGGCCAAAGGAGGGACGCTCGTGTCCGTAGTGATCTCGCCGGCCTCAGTGACCGACACTCTATCAAGGACGTTCACGCGAGTCTTCGACATGGGGGTGCGCGCACCAACAAAGAAGGTGCCAACAGCGCTTGAGGTGGTTCTTATCGCTGAGCGGGTTGCAGTTGTCTCCGTGATGGTTGCGCTGAGCGAATCGGTGTGTGTGCCAATTGGCTATGCGACTAACGACGAGGCGCGGGTTCGGCGTATTGCGGAACTAAGCGGCGTTGGTGAGTTGGTCCGCGAAGGAACCCGTTTATGGCCACAAGCTAGTCGCTAGACTGCCCGCCATTCTGAACACCGGTCACTTATGCAGCCCCATTCGCAGCGACGCGTGCATAGCGCCGAGCGCAAGTCACATGTGCGCGATCTGATCCAGCGACACGACTGCCAACGTCGGCTGGTGCTGCTCAGCGGCCATTCATGGAATGGAGCTTCACCGTCCGCTTTGGCCGAAAAAGAGCCCGTCTCCGCTATCGGCATGAACTCCTTATTGGCCGTTGCAGCCATGGCTGCCAGGCCAAGCCTTAACGTCTATCCCGCTTATTCAACCGTGACACTTTTCGCCAGGTTGCGCGGCTTGTCCACATCGGTGCCTTTTTGCAGGGCGGCGTGGTACGACAGCATTTGCAGCGTCACGGTATGCAGGATCGGCGACAGCACACCGTTGTGGCCTCCCGGCAACTTGATCACGTGCACAAAGGCGGATTCCTCGAGGTGCACGTCGCCGTCGGCAAACACATACAGTTCGCCGCCGCGTGCGCGCACTTCCTGTAAATTGGACTTGAGCTTTTCGATCAGCTGGTCGTTGGGGGCGATGGTGATCACCGGCATGTCTTCGTCCACCAGCGCCAGCGGCCCGTGCTTGAGTTCCCCGGCGGGATAGGCCTCGGCGTGGATGTAGGAAATCTCTTTCAGCTTGAGCGCGCCTTCGAGGGCGATCGGGTAATGCACGCCGCGCCCGAGGAACAGGGCATGGTGCTTGTTGGCGAATCGCTGTGACCAGGCTTCGACTTGCGGCTCCAGCGCCAGCACCTGTTGCAGCTTGTTGGGCAGGCTGCGCAGTGCGGCAAGGTGGGCAGCTTCCTGTTCTGGCGTGAGCCGTCCGCGCAGTTTGGCCAGCACCAGGGTCAGCAGGAACAGGCCGGCCAGCTGGGTGGTGAAGGCCTTGGTCGAGGCCACGCCGATTTCCGGGCCGGCGCGCGTCAGAAACTTGAGGCGCGACGCGCGAGTGAGCGCCGACTCCGGCACGTTGCAAATGGTCAGTGTCTTGTCCTGTCCCAGTGCCTTGGCATGGTTCAGCGCCGCCAGGGTGTCGGCGGTTTCGCCCGACTGCGAGATGGTGACGATCAAGGCATCAGGATTGGGCACCGAGGTGCGATAACGATATTCGCTGGCAACCTCGGCATGCGCCGGAATGCCGGCGATCTCTTCCAGCCAGTAAGTGGCCACTTTCGCTGCATGGTAGCTGGTGCCGCAGGCAAGGAAGGTCACCGCCTTCACCTGGCCGAGCACTTCGACGGCATCGAAGCCGAACCATTCGGGCTGAACCTGATCCTGGGCCACCGCCGCCAGCAAGGTGTCGGTCAGTGCGCGTGGCTGCTCGTGGATTTCCTTTTGCATGAAATGCCGGTAATTGCCGAGCTCGGCCATGTCGGCCGACAGTTCGGAAATGTGCACGCTGCGATCGACCTTGTTGCCCGCGGCGTCGTATACCGTCACCGCCAGCAGCCCGACAGCGGCAACGTCGCCCTCCTCCAGATACATCACGCGCTGGGTCACCGGCAGCAGTGCCGAGACGTCGGAGGCGATGAAGTTTTCCTCGATGCCCAGGCCGATCAGCAACGGGCTGCCCTTGCGGGCGCAGATCAATTGATGGGGTGAGTCCTCACTTACCACCCCGATCGCGTACGCGCCTTCCAGCTCGGCGACGGCTGCGCGGGTGGCGGCGAGCAGGTCCTTGCTCTGCCGGTAATACAGGTCGACCAGATGCGCGATGACTTCGGTGTCGGTTTCCGAGGTGAAGACAAAGCCGGCCGCCTTGAGCCGGGTGCGCAGGGCCTCGTGGTTTTCGATGATGCCGTTGTGCACCACCGCCAGCCCCCCGCTCACATGCGGGTGCGCGTTGGCTTCCGACGGCGCGCCGTGCGTGGCCCAGCGGGTATGCGCGATACCGAGGTGACCTTGCACCTGCTGGGCGGCACAGTCATCCGTCAGCGAGGCGACGCGGCCCACACTGCGCACGCGCTGCAACCCGCCGTTGATGATGACCAGCCCGGCCGAATCGTAGCCGCGATATTCAAGACGCCGCAGACCTTCGAGCAGAATGGGGACGACGTTACGCTGCGCAACCGCGCCGACAATGCCACACATGTTCAGTTTTCCTTTTTCTGTTTGACCGGCCGGACCCAGCCGCTGATGGTGATTTGTTTGGCGCGCGACAAGGTGAGCTCGCCCGCGGGCGCGTCTTTGGTCAGCGTCGTGCCCGCACCCAGGGTTGCACCCCTGCCCACGGTGACCGGCGCCACCAGTTGCGTATCGGAGCCGACAAACACCTCGTCCTCGATCACGGTGCGATGCTTGTAGGCGCCATCGTAGTTGCAGGTGATGGTGCCGGCGCCAATGTTGACCTTCTTGCCCATGGTGGTGTCGCCGACGTAGGACAGATGGTTGATCTTGGAGCCGTCGTCGATCTGGCTGTTCTTGATCTCGACGAAGTTGCCCACGTGCACGTCGCGCGCCAGCGTGGTGCCCGGGCGGATGCGCGAAAACGGCCCGAGCCGGTTGGCCTCGCCGATCCGGGCATCGTCGATCAGGGTGAACGCATCGATGCGCGTACCCGCCGCCACCGTCACATTGCGCAGCACGCAGTTAGCGCCCACTTGCACGCCATCCCCCAATTCAACGCGGCCTTCGAACACGCAATTGATGTCGATCACCACATCGCGCCCGCAGGCAAGCGAACCGCGCACGTCCAGTCGCGCCGGGTCGAACAGGGTCACGCCCTCGTTGAGCAGCGCCTGCGCGATTTCATTCTGGTGGACGCGCTCCAGCTCGGCCAGCTGCGCCTTGCTGTTCACCCCCAGCACCTCCCATTCGTATGCCGGCTGGTGCGTCTCCACTGTCACGCCATCGCTTACCGCCAGCGCGATGATGTCGGTCAGGTAGTACTCACCCTGGGCGTTGTCGTTCTTCAGGGTATCGATCCACTGCCTGAGGTGGCGGGTGGCGACGGCCAGAATGCCGGTGTTGACTTCCTGGATGGCACGCTCGGCAGGCGAGGCATCCTTGTGTTCGACGATGCGGGTGACGGCTCCGTTTTCGCGCACGATGCGGCCATAGCCGTCGGGGTGCGCCAGCGTCACCGTCAGCAGGCCCAGCTTGCCGGCCTGCGCGGCGGCGACCAGCGGCTGCAGGGTGGCCACGTGGGTCAACGGCACATCGCCGTACAACACCAGCGTCACGCTATCGTCCGCCAATTTGGGCAGCGCCTGCTTTACCGCATGGCCGGTGCCATGCTGTTCAGCCTGTAGCACAAACGTCAGCTTGTCGTCGGCCATGGCCTGCGGCACCGCCTCGCCGCCAAAGCCGTACACCACACAGGTTTGCGCCGCGCCCAGTGCGTGCGCGGTATCCACCACGTGACCCAGCAGGGGCTTGCCCGCCAGTTTATGCAGCACCTTGGGCAGGTCGGAGCGCATGCGGGTGCCTTTGCCCGCTGCGAGAATCAGGATTTCGAGCTTCGAGTTCATTCGGTTCGGTCCGGGTTGCATGCCTATCAGCAACATGGGTGAGCAAATCGCGCGCCAAGTATAAAGCCTGGATGGGACGACCCGGCATCCTGCCGCCATTCCTTTGATCAACCCCCGGCTTGACGCCATGCAAAACGGGGACCGAAGCCCCCGTTCTGCATGGCGTCAGATCAACGCTGGATTACTTCTGCGGAATCAATTCCACGCGACGGTTCTTGAAGCGGCCTTCTTCCGTGTCATTGTCGGCAACGGGTTGCGACTCGCCATACCCCTTGGCCGTCAAGCGCTCAGCGGCAATACCCTTGCCAACCAGATACTCGCGAACGGCATTGGCACGGTTTTGCGACAAGGTCATGTTGTAGGCGTCGCTGCTGCGGCTATCGGTATGGCCCGCCACTTCCACCTTGACATCGCCCCATGCCTTCAGGCTCTCTGCAGCCTGATCGAGGATAGCGGAGGCTTCGGGGCGCAGGACCGCCATATCGTTGTCGAAATTCACCCCGTTCAGGGTCAGCGGCGCGACCGGCGGGCAACCATTGTCGGTTTTAGCGAATACGGTTGGGCACACGTCCTTGCTATCCACGATGCCATCGCCATCGCTGTCCAGTTCGCATCCGTCTGCATTGACCTTCTGGCCTGCCGGTGTGGTCGGGCACTTGTCCTTGCTATTGGCTACGCCATCACGGTCATCATCGCCATCAACCGGTGCGGGTGCCGGTGCCGGTGCTGCGGCGGCCGGCGCAGGTGCTGCGGCAGGGACGGGACAGCCCGCATCCAGCAAGGCCTTGCCTGGGCAGCCGATGGTTTTAAAAAGCTCATAGCCAACCGTTTTACCACTTTGGCTCGCAGCATTCGACGGATCGTAATATGTGCCCTCGGCGGCATGTGCCGAAACGGCGCCAGCTGAAACCAGGGTTGCGGTAAGAAGGGTGAAGAGAAATGGGGTTGTTCGCACGTTTAGCTCCTTTATGAATGTATACAAACGGGTGAGGCTTTGAGTAGAAACCCGGCGGTCTGGTAACCCCCGGTTTTGTGAAACTTGTGAATCCAGTGTGCTCACGGGGTATAACCCGTTGCGGGCCTGAAAAAGTTCGTCAAGCCTTGCGCATCTATTACAGGGTAGCCCAAGGCTTGATAAAAGTGAAAGTCTGGGTCGTCAAACCGGGGGGGATTTCACGTTTTTTTACGTACTGAAACAGAAAACGCCTTCCTGGTCCTGAAATAAACGATTTCAAGATACAAGGCTTTCGGCATACACCAGACCCGGCATTGCTCCGCCCACGAAAAGTACGGCAATAAAAAAGCAGCCCGAAAGCTGCTTTTTTATTGCCTGCCCCAAACCGATCAAGTCAGCTTGCGCAGCCTGTTGATGGTGGCCAGTTGAGCCACCGCCTGGGCCAGCTCGGCCTGCGCCTGCGCGTAGTCGATGACCGCGGCCTTGTCTTTCATGGCTTCTTCGGCGGCACGTACCGCCTCGAGGGCCTTGGCTTCGTCGAGGTCCGCACCGCGAATGGCGGAATCGGACAGAATCGTCACCGTATTGGGCTGCACTTCAAGAATGCCGCCCGAAACATAAACCAGCTCTTCTTCGGCCTGATCCGGCACCTTGATACGAACCGAGCCGGGCTTGAGCGTGGTGAGCAACGGGGTGTGGCGCGGGTAAATACCGAGCTCGCCGCGTTGACCCGGAGCAATCACGACTTCGGCGAGGCCGGAGTAGAGCGATTTTTCTGCGCTGACAATGTCAACGTGGATGGTCATGGCCATGATGTATCCCAGTTTAGGGCGGAGAGCCGAGAGTGGAGAGGGCGGCAGCCTCTCTCGGCTCTCCGCTCTCCGCTCTCGGCTTCCTGGTTACTGAATCGTCTTCGCCTTTTCGACGGCTTCTTCGATGCCACCGACCATGTAGAAGGCCTGTTCGGGCAGATGATCGTATTCACCTTCGACGATCGCCTTGAAGCCGGCGATGGTCTCTTTCAGGGTGACGTATTTGCCGGGCGCGCCGGTAAACACTTCAGCGACGAAGAAGGGCTGCGACAGGAAGCGCTGGATTTTACGGGCACGAGACACGGCCAGCTTGTCTTCCGGCGACAGTTCGTCCATACCCAGAATCGCGATGATGTCGCGCAATTCCTTGTACTTCTGCAGCGTGCCCTGCACCGCACGGGCCACGCTGTAGTGCTCTTCGCCGACCACTTGCGGGTCGAGAATACGCGAGGTCGAATCGAGCGGGTCCACCGCCGGGTAAATACCCAGCTCGGCAACCTGACGGCTCAGCACCAGCGTCGCGTCCAGGTGAGCGAAGGTGGTGGCGGGCGACGGGTCGGTCAAGTCATCCGCCGGCACGTACACGGCCTGGAACGAGGTGATCGAACCGGTGCGCGTCGAGGTGATGCGCTCCTGCAGGCGGCCCATTTCGTCGGCCAGCGTCGGCTGGTAGCCCACCGCGGACGGCATGCGGCCCAGCAGCGCGGACACTTCGGTACCGGCCAGGGTGTAGCGATAGATGTTGTCGACGAACAGCAGCACGTCGCGGCCTTCGTCACGGAAGTACTCGGCCATGGTCAGACCGGTCAGCGCAACGCGCAGACGGTTGCCGGGCGGCTCGTTCATCTGGCCGTAGACCAGCGCCACCTTGTCCAGCACGCCGCCTTCTTTCATCTCGTGATAGAAGTCGTTGCCCTCACGGGTCCGCTCACCGACACCGGCGAACACCGAGAAACCGGAGTGCGCCACGGCGATGTTGCGGATCAGCTCCATCAGCGTCACGGTCTTGCCCACGCCGGCGCCGCCGAACAGGCCGACCTTGCCGCCCTTGGCGATCGGCATGATCAGGTCGATCACCTTGATGCCGGTTTCGAGAATCTCGACCGCGGTCGCCTGTTCGGCATAAGCCGGCGGCTTGCGGTGAATCGGCATGTGGATATCGGTGTCGACCGGGCCCTGCTCATCAATCGGCGTGCCCAGCACGTTCATGATGCGGCCGAGCGTGGCCTGGCCGACCGGAACCAGAATCGGGTTGCCCGTCGCAAGAACATCCATGCCACGACGCAAACCGTCGGTGGAGCCCATCGCAATCGCGCGAACCACGCCGTCGCCCAGCTGCTGCTGGACTTCGAGCGTGAGTTCGGGGGTCTGCATTTTCAGCGCTTCGAAGATCCCGGGCATGGCACCACGCGCAAACTCCACGTCCACCACCGCACCAATGATCTGAACAATTTTTCCGTTGCTCATGCT
>JAIOJU010000073.1 GCA_019911765.1 Thiobacillus sp. | reverse complement strand
GATCAAGATTCTGCCGGTGTAAAAAAATCCGACAACTCTCCTGGCTTGTGAATGTCGGTCCGCTTCATGGCCGAAAACGGTCCCCCAATGGCATGACCTTGAACGGCGGTTCATGGCCGATTGCTGTCTCTTAAAAGGAGCAGCCTGATTTCGTACTGTTTGTTTTCAAGCTGACCTTTCAAATATAAAACCACCCCTTTTCGCGCATCGGCCTATGATCGACATGTGCTGTATTTGCGCGTGTTGGCAAACCCAGCTTTCTGAAGCCACTGCAAGGAGCATGATCATGGCGAAAGGCCAGTTGCGCAGTAACAAGGAAACAAAGAAACCCAAGAAACCGAAACAGGTTGTGGTGCCGATGGGATCGATCATTCCCCCATCCAAAGCTGCCAAGCCTGCGAAGCCCCAGCATTGAGTGTTGGGCGGGACAAGTAAAAACGCCACCGATCAGGTGGCGTTTTTACATCTGAAGTTGGGCTGGCTCAAAGGTCATGCAGCCGGATCGGTTTTGCATGGCGCATGCATTGCAAGCCGGGGCACTGCACTTCCTGGAATCTGGGCCTGGACGTGTCGGGTGAAGCCCTCTGTACGATTCAAAAAGGCAGCCCGAATATCAAGGTGTAAACAGCGCCAACGGCAAATGTGGCGTGCAGGACAATAATGCTCCGGGGCAGGATGCCTTTTCGCCTGATAAGGAAATACAGCGCCGTGCCGCCCAGAATCGTTAACGCTAACAAGCCAACTGCATATTTCGAATCTTGACTACTTTCATTGCCTGTCAGGATGGCGGCAAGCAGCAGCAGGGTGGCGAGTGCACCTGCGCGTCCATGCAGCAGCCCGATATCAAATGGCGTGTTCTTTTCAGCCAGCCGCACATACGCGGTCAAGGCGCCGCCAACAAGGGCGCAAACCAGTATCACCCATGCGGTGATTGCCATGCCGGATTCCGGTAGCTGCATGTTCTTATCCTTTGCTTTAATGAGGGCATATTAAGTCATTCCGGGCTTTCCTCGGCCAGCCAAATGGCGACAATAGCCAGTATATGGTCACCGCCACTTTCCGCTTCTACGAAGAGCTGAACGATTTCCTCGCGCCGAAGCGGCGCAGGCAGGAATTCACCGTGCCGTGCGCGGAGGCGGCGACGACCAAGCACATGATCGAGGCGCTGGGCGTGCCGCACACCGAGGTGGAGCTGATTCTGGTGAACGGCGAGTCGGTGGGCTTCGACCGCCTGCTGCAGGACGGCGACCGGGTGGCGGTGTATCCGTGCTTCGAGGCGATGGACGTGACGCCCTTGCTGCGGGTGCGCGACACGCCCTTGCGCGAAACGCGCTTCGTCGCCGACGCGCACCTCGGTGGGCTGGCGCACATGCTGCGCATGCTGGGATTCGACACCTTGTACGACAACCATTTTCACGACGACGAGATCGTGGCCATTGCCGGGCGCGACGGCCGCATCGTGCTGACGCGTGACCGCGAATTGCTGAAACGCCGGGCGGTGACGCACGGCTGCTACGTGCATGCGCTGAAGTCGGAGCAGCAGTTGCGCGAGATCGTAGCGCGGCTGGACCTGGTGCGCAGTGCGCGGCCATTTACCCTGTGCCTGCACTGCAATGTGCCGCTGCGTCCGGTCGACAAGGCCCACGTGCTGGATCGCCTGCCGCCCCGGGTTCGGGCAGGCTACGAGCGTTTCAGCACCTGCGATGCGTGCGGGCGCGTATTCTGGGAAGGCTCGCACTGGCGCAACATGCGCCGTGTGCTGAATGACTTGTTGCCCAACGCGTCACCCGACACGCCTCGCGCCTCATGAAAGGATGGCCATGAAACGAACAACTCGCCTTGTGTTGCCTGGCCTGCTGGCTGGCATTTTGCTGAGCGCCTGCGATCAGTCACCCAGTTCCCGGGCCGGAGCCGGGACCCTGGCCATGAGCCGTGACCTCGATTCGCCGCAAGTGGTTCGGGGGCGCGCGATTTATGACCGGCACTGCGCGGAATGCCACGGCGCGCAGGGCAGGGGGCCGGACGGCGACTGGCGTATTCGCGATGCGGAGGGCAAGTTTCCGCCCCCGCCGCTGGACGACAGTGCGCATGCCTGGCATCACCCCACGGCAGTTCTGCTGGAAGTGGTGCGCGAGGGCAGTCCACAGGGACAGGGCAACATGCCCGCATGGAAGGAGAAATTGAGCGAGCAGGAAATGCAGGATGTGGTGGCGTATATCAAATCACTCTGGTCCGATCCGGTTTACCAGCTCTGGCTGAAAATGGAGCGGCAATCGCTGGACGGATGAAACTTGTCGGCGGGCCTGCCGTCTGATTGACCGGGACGGGTAAAATACCGCCACTGCAATCATCTAATCAGGAGTAAACCCATGAGTGAATACGGATTCGACGCCAAGATCAGCGGCCCCTTCGACGCCGCTGTCGAGAAAGTCACCAACGCGCTGAAAACCGAAGGCTTCGGCGTGCTGACCGACATCGACGTGAAGGCCACCATGAAGGCCAAGCTCGACGTCGACCTGCGTCCCTACCGCATTCTCGGCGCATGCAATCCGCCGCTCGCGCATCAGGCCATTACGGCCGAGCCCGATGTCGGCATGCTGCTGCCGTGCAATGTCGTGGTGCGCGAAGAAGAGGATGGCGGCGTGACGGTGTCCTTTCTCGACCCCGGCATCATGGTCAAGCTGGTGAGCAATACTGCCGTCCATGGCGTGGCGACCGAGGCGCGTGCCCGCCTGATGCGGGTGAAGGATAGCCTGACGGCCTGAACGTCATCGTAATCAGAAAAAACTGCCCGCAGTTGCGGGCATTTTTTACGCGTTTTTACGTGTGCCCATGGCCTGTTTTCCACGGCCTGAACCTATCATGAAGAGGATGCGTATTTCTTTGTTGGACCTTTTTCTTGAACTTCTTAAGTCCCCGGCAGGCTCGATCCAGGGTGCGCCATGGATACGCCGGGCTTGTTCAATTGGCCGCTGCCTGACGCCGGGGCGCGGCATCCCCCAAGCTGATGCCTAACCCGACGAACGCGATGTGTCGCACCTGCTTGCTGATCCTGCTCGCTGGCCTCGGCCTCGCGGGATGCGTTACGGTGGGTCCGGATTACACGCCCCCGAAACCGGATGTGTCCCCAGCCTGGAGCTGGATTGATACCGCGGCCAAACCGGTGACGCATGCCGCTGCGAGTGGCGACATCAGCCAGTGGTGGCAAAAGCTGAACGATCCATTGCTGACCGGGCTGGTCGATGAGGCCCTGCAGGCCAATCACGACTTGCGCAGTGCGCAGGCAAGGGTGCGCCAGGCCCGGGCACAACGTACGGTGGCCGGTGCGGGGCGTTACCCCGCCGTAACCGTATCGGGCAGCGCCAGCCGCAGCCGCTCGAGCGAGGAAGCCGGCAGCGGTACGACGCGCAATTATTTCAGCGCCGGTTTCGATGCAAGCTGGGAGGCCGACGTGTTCGGCGGCGTGCGCCGTGGCGTCGAGGCCGCCGAGGCCGATCTCGAGTCGTCCGAGGCGAGCCTGGCGCACACCCGGGTCACGCTGGCGTCCGAAGTGGCACTGGGCTATGTCGAACTGCGCACGCTGCAGAGCCGTCTCGGCATTGCCCGCGACAACCTCGCCAGCCAGTCGGAGACGCTGCAGATCACCGAGTGGCGCGCCCAGGCCGGGCTTGCCAGCAGCCAGGATGTCGCGCAGGCACGCAGCAACCGTGAGCAGACCCGGGCGCAAATCCCTGCGCTGGAAACCAGCCTGGCCGAAGCGGAACACACCCTCGACATCCTGCTCGGCAAGTCGCCGGGCACGCTGCATGCGCGTCTTGCCGAAGCTGCCGGACTGCCGACCATTCCGGCGCAAATCGCCGTCGGCATCCCGGCCGAGACCCTGCGCCAGCGCCCCGACGTGCGCGCGACCGAGCGCACGCTGGCTGCGGAGACCGCGCGTCTGGGCGTGGCCGAGGCGGCGCGCTATCCGGCCTTCAACCTCTCGGGCTCGATCGGGCTGGAAGCGTTGCAGCTCGGTGCGCTGGGGAACAGCGGCGCCGCTGCATCGTCCCTGCTCGCCGCCATCACCGCCCCGATATTCGATGCCGGCCGCTTGCGCGCCCAGGTCGATATCCAGGATGCGGTGCGCGAGCAGGCGCAGATCGCGTATGAGCAAGCCGTCCTCACGGCGCTGCAGGAAGTGGAGAACGCGCTGGTCGCGCTGGCGCGCAGCCAGGAACGCGTCGAGGCGCTGGTCATTGCCACCGAATCCGCGCGCGAGGCGGCCGAACTCGCACGGCAGCGCTACAGCGCGGGACTGGTCGATTTCCAGTCGGTGCTCGATACCGAACGCACGCTGCTGTCCAGCGAGGACGGCCTCGCCAGTGCGCGCGAATTCGCAGTGCAGGCACTCATCCGCTTATACAAGGCACTGGGCGGCGGCTGGTCGCCCGGGGCCGCAACCGGTACCGCAGGCAAGGACACACCATGAACGACACCGATACTCCGCAAACAGGCTCGGCAGGCTCCCTGAAGCAACTGCTTGATACCCGGTCAGGCGGACGGTCATTCCGCCGCTGGCCGTGGCTGGCGGCTGCGCTGATCATGATTGCCGTCGCGGCCTGGCTGTTGCTGCGTTCCGGCGAAGACAGGGCCGCGCCGCGCTACACGACCGAGGCAGTCACGCTCGGCACGCTGGTGGTCAGGGTCTCTGCCACCGGCAACCTGCAGCCGACCAACACGGTGGAAGTCGGCAGCGAACTCTCCGGCATCGTCGACAAGGTCTTTGTCGACGACAACGATGAAGTGAAGCAGGGGCAGGTGCTGGCCCGGCTGGATCTGTCCAAGCTGCAGGATGCGGTGGCGAAATCACGTGCCAGCCTGGCCGCGGCCGAGGCACAGGTACTTCAGGCGCAGGCCACGGTGGCGGAAACACGGGCCACGCTATCGCGTTACCAGCACGTGTCGCAGTTGTCCGGCGGCAAGGTGCCATCCAAGACCGAGATGGATACGGCGGAGGCCAACCTGAAGCGCGCCGAGGCCAACGTCGCCAGCGCGCGTGCCAGTGTCACCCAGGCCCGGGCGACGCTGCAATCGGACGAAACCAATCTCGCCAAAGCCAGCATACGCTCACCCATCAATGGCGTGGTGCTGTCGCGCCAGGTGGACCCCGGCCAGACCGTGGCCGCCTCCCTGCAGGCGCCGGTACTGTTCGAGCTGGCCGAAGACCTGACCAAGATGGAACTGCAGGTCGACGTCGACGAGGCCGACGTCGGGCAGGTCAAGGCCGGTCAAAAGGCCACGTTCAGTGTCGATGCCTGGCCCGGACGGACGTACCACGCCGTCATCACCCGGGTCGGCTTCGGCTCCAGTGAATCGGACGGGGTGATTTCCTATCTCACCGTGCTCGATGTCAACAACGATGATCTCAGTCTGCGGCCCGGCATGACCGGTACGGCCGACATCACCACGCTCACGCGGGAGAACGTGCTGCTGGTGCCGAATGCCGCGCTGCGCTTTGCCCCTGCGACCACGGACACGGCGCAGAAGAAATCTAGCACCAGCGTGATCAGCGCCCTGATGCCGCGTCCGCCCAGACAGACACCGAAAGCGCAGGGGGCCATCAAAGCAGGAGCCCAGCAGGTCTGGATACTGCGCGACAACCAGGCCACGCCGATAGAAGTCAAGACCGGCGCCACCAACGGACGGATGACCGAGATTGTAGGTGGCGCACTCAAGGCCGGCATGGCGGTCATCACCGAAACCGCGAGCAGCCAGCTATGACCGATGCCACGGCCCTGATCCGGCTGTCCGGCATTACCAAGACCTACGGCCAGGGCCAGGCTGCCTTTCTGGCGCTGAAAGGCGTCGATCTGGCCATTGAACCAGGTGAATTTGTCGCGATCATGGGGCCCAGCGGTTCCGGGAAATCCACGGTGATGAACATCCTCGGTTGTCTGGATACACCGAGTAGCGGGACCTATGTGTTCGAGGGGGTGCACGTCGAGCAGCTGACGCGCGACCAGCGTGCCTTGCTGAGGCGGAACTACCTGGGTTTCGTGTTTCAGGGCTACAACCTGCTGGCGCGCACCACCGCGCTGGAGAATGTGGAGTTGCCGCTGATCTACCGCGGCGAACCCGCCGCCGCCCGCCATGCTGCGGCGCGGGCGGCGCTGGAACAGGTGGGGCTGGGCGGCTGGGAAGACCATACCCCGGCGGAACTGTCCGGCGGCCAGCAGCAGCGGGTCGCCATTGCCCGCTCCATCGTGACCCGGCCTGCGGTACTGCTGGCGGACGAGCCCACCGGCAATCTGGACACCCGCACCAGTCAGGAGATCATGGACCTGATCACGGCACTCAACCGGGATCGCGGGATTACCGTGCTGATGGTGACGCATGAGCCCGATATGGCCGCCTATGCCAAACGCACCATCCGTTTCGTCGACGGCCGGGTGGAAAGCGATCAGCTTAACGGGGGTGCAGACTGATGCTGTGGAACACTCTATTGCTCGCTCTGCGCGCCATCCGCCGCAACCTGATGCGCTCCTTTCTGACCATACTCGGCATCGTCATCGGCGTGGCCGCTGTCATCACCATGGTCACCTTGGGCAACGGTGCCACGAAGTCGGTATCCGACCAGATTTCCAGCATGGGCAGCAACCTGATCATGCTGATTCCCGGCCAGCGTTTCGGGGCGGGCTCCTCGGGTGCGCCCAACTTCAAGCTGGCCGACGTCGAGTCCATCCGCAACCAGATCGGCGTCGCCAAAGCGGTGGCCCCAATCGCCAACAAGGCGACAACGGCTGTTTATATGGCCGAGAACTGGTCCACCGTGGTGAGTGGCAGCAACAACGACTATTTCAAGGCGGGCAATTGGGAACTGGCCGCAGGGCGCACCTTCACCGAGGCCGAGGAGCGGGCCGGCAAGGCCGTGTGTGTCATCGGCGACACGGTTCGGACCAAGCTGTTCGGTGGGCAAAATCCGGTCGGCAGCGAAATTCGCATCAAGCAGTTCGCCTGCGAGGTGGTCGGCCTGCTCAAAGCCAAGGGCCAGTCGGCCATGGGCTCGGATCAGGACGACACCGTGGTCATGCCATTGCGCACCGTGCAGCGCCGGCTCACTGGCAGCCAGGATGTAAACCGGCTGACGGTTTCGGTTCGCGAAGGCGCCTCCATCGACGCGGTCAAGGACCAGCTCACCCTGCTGCTGCGCGAACGGCGCAACATTGGCGAAACCGAGGAAGACGACTTCCGCGTACTCGACACCCGGCAGCTCGCTGAAACCCTCACCGGCACCACCAGGATACTCACCATGCTGCTCGGCGCGGTGGCCGCGGTGAGCCTGCTGGTAGGCGGCATCGGCATCATGAACATCATGCTGGTGTCGGTGACCGAGCGCACCCGCGAGATCGGCATTCGTCTCGCCATCGGTGCGCTGGAACGCGAAGTGTTGCTGCAGTTCCTGATCGAAGCCGTCGTACTGTCCAGCCTGGGCGGGCTGATCGGCATTGCCCTGGCCACCGGCGCGTCCATCGCCCTGTCCAACCTGATGGACATTCCCTACCTGTTCGATGCCGGCATCAACCTGCTGTCCTTTTTCTTCTCGGCGGCCATCGGCGTGATCTTCGGCTATTTTCCGGCACGCCGGGCGGCCGGCCTCAACCCGATCGATGCCCTGCGGCACGAGTGATTCCGGCCCGGATTTTTTTGATCGGACTTATGCGAATGCCTGAAGAAGAATGGAACCGGGCCGGAATGAACCTTGTGTCTCTCAGGGCCGGTCACGAACCCAGTTCGGGAAGCACTTCCTGCACCAGAACCCACGGTGCCACCACCACCGCCCAGAACATCGGCTGGCGCGCATGCCAGATTTCGGCATCGCTCATTTCGGCGCGAGCAATGCGGCCCTCGGCCAGCCAGGTTTGAATCACCCCGGTTTTGTTTTCGGCGACGCTGAGTGCAGCTTCGATCAGATCCGTGCCGATGGCGACCTTGATGACATCGCCGCGTGCGAAATGACGTTCCAGCTCGGACCATTGCAGTTTGGCGGTTTCGAGATTGAGCTTGGCACGGAGGAGGTCGCTGGTCATTTCAGGTGCATGTTGCAAGATGCAAGTTTCAAGGAGGGCGTTGCGAAGGTCAGCGGGTCTTGCCGCCGCCGCGTCGCTGGCTGAGTGGGTGTTTGGGTACTTGCGGTGGGCGTCCGCGCGTGGGGGGCGTGGGCTTGCCAGCAGCGGGTTTGTCAGCACCCAACCGGGGTTGTGCAGACTTGGCGGACGCAGGCTTGCCCATTCCAGCCTTGGCTGCACCGGGTTTGCCTGCTCCGGGCTTTCCGGGGGCGGATTTGGCGCGGTTGCCTTCGGCGCGTGGCGTGCGCGTGCCTTCCGGCTGCCTGCCGGTGCCGGCGGGCTGGTACAGCGGGATCAGGTGTTTCTTGCTGTTTCCGATCAGGTCTTCGCGCCCCATTTCCTTGAGTGCTTCGCGCAGCAGCGGCCAGTTGTCCGCGTCGTGATAGCGCAGAAAGGCCTTGTGCAGGCGCCGCGTGCGGCCCTGGCGTACCACCGGCACCGATTCGCCCTTGCCGCCGAGCACTTTCTTCAGCGGGTTCTTCTCGGTGTGGTACATGGTCGTCGCCAGCGCCATCGGCGTCGGCAGGAAGGTCTGCACCTGGTCGAGGCGGAAGTCGTTCTTCTTCAGCCACAGCGCCAGGTTCATCATGTCCTCATCGGTGGTGCCGGGGTGGGCGGCGATGAAGTAGGGAATCAGATACTGCTTCTTGCCGACGGCCTTCGATGCGGCTTCGAACATGTCCTTGAAGCGGTCGTAGGCGCCCATGCCGGGCTTCATCATCTTGGACAGCGGCCCAGGCTCGGTGTGTTCGGGGGCGATCTTCAGATAACCGCCGACATGGTGCTGCACCAGCTCCTTCACGTATTCGGGTGAACGCACGGCGAGGTCGTAGCGCAGCCCCGAACTGATGAGGATCTTCTTCACCCCCGGCACCGCGCGTGCGCGGCGATACATGTGGATCAGCGGCGTGTGGTCGGTCGACAGGTTGTCGCAGACATCGGGGAATACGCAGCTCGGACGTCGGCAGGCGGTCTCGATTTTTTTCGACTTGCACGCCATGCGATACATGTTGGCGGTGGGTCCGCCAAGGTCGGAAATGATGCCGGTGAAGCCAGGGGTCCTGTCGCGGATGGCCTCGATTTCACGGATCACCGAGTCTTCGGAACGGCTCTGGATGATGCGGCCTTCGTGCTCGGTGATCGAGCAGAAGGTGCAGCCACCGAAGCAGCCACGCATGATGTTGATCGAGAAGCGGATCATCTCCCACGCCGGAATCCTGGCGTCGCCGTAGCTTGGATGCGGTGCGCGTGCATAGGGCAGGTCGTAGACCGCATCCATGTCGGGCGTGGACAGCGGGATCGGCGGCGGATTCAGCCAGACATCGCGTTCGCCGTGTGCCTGCCGCATGGCGCGGGCGTTGCCGGGATTGGATTCGAGGTGGAACACGCGCGAGGCGTGAGCGTAGAACGACGGGTTGTTCTTTACCTGATCGTAATCGGGCAGGCGGATCACGGTGCGTTCGCGCACGGCCTGCCTGGCAGCCAGACGCTCGGCCTTGGGAACCAGGCGGATGGGCGCAGCCCCTTCGGGTGTTTGCGGCGAGGGTGCGCTGGGCGTCATCGCGTAAGGATCGACATGCGCATCGATGGCGCCGGGAATGTCGAGCTCGGTCGACATCACTTCGATCCAGTCGCTAATTGGTCTGGGCTCAGCGTTTGCTCCCTCTCCCTTGAGGGGAGAGGGTTGGGGAGAGGGTGGAAGCCAGTCGCGGTTCACCATGAAGGCGGTGCCGCGCACGTCGCGGATGTCGGCGATGTTTTCGCCCCTGGACAGGCGGTGGGTGACTTCCAGCAGCGCGCGCTCGGCATTGCCGAATATCAGCAGGTCGGCCTTGGAATCCGGCAGCACCGAGCGGCGCACGGTGTCCGACCAGTAGTCGTAATGCGCGATGCGCCGCAGGCTGGCCTCGATCGAGCCGATGATGACCGGTGTGCCGGGATAGGCTTCGCGGCAGCGCTGTGCGTAGACGGTGACCGCGCGGTCAGGACGTTTGTTGGGCGCGGCGTTCGGCGTGTAGGCATCGTCGGAGCGGACCTTGCGGTCGGAGGTGTAGCGGTTGACCATTGAATCCATGTTGCCCGCCGTCACGCCGAAATACAGCGTCGGCTGTCCCAGCCCCCGGAACGCATCCACTGACAGCCAGTCCGGCTGGCTGATGATACCCACGCGGTAACCCTGTGCTTCCAGCAGCCGTCCGATCAACGCCATGCCGAAGCTGGGGTGGTCGATGTAGGCGTCGCCTGTGACCAGAATGATGTCGCACGCATCCCAGCCGAGCGCAGTCATTTCTGCACGCGTCATCGGCAGGAACGGGGCGGTGCCGAGGCGGGCCGCCCAGTGCTTGCGGTGGGAAAACAGGGCTGGAGTCATGGGGGGATTTTACCCGTCTGTAAAAGCACAGAAGGGAGCCCGGCAGCCTTTCGGCTAGCCCGCCCCCTTCTGGGTGGACACTGTGGAGTCAGACTTAGCGGACCGCCAGCAGTTCCACGTCAAACACCAGCGTGGCATTGGGGGGAATCACGCCGCCCGCGCCGCGCGAACCGTAGCCCAGTTCCGGCGGAATGGTGAGCTTGCGCTTGCCGCCGATCTGCGTGCCGGCCACGCCCTGGTCCCAGCCCGGAATGACCTGGCCGCGGCCAAGGTTGAATTCGAAGGGCTCGCCGCGATCGACGCTGGAATCGAATTTCGAGCCGTCTGTGAGCCAGCCGGTGTAATGCACCAGAACGGATTGGCCGGCAGTTGCGGTGGCGCCGTCGCCAACCGTCAGGTCTTCAATGATGAGTTCGCTCATGGAGGGTGTCCTTGGGGAAGTGTTTGGAATTGAGACGCGTCAAAGGGTATGCCAGACGCGCGAATGCGCATTTTCGCACGTTTCGGCACTTAAGCGGACTTTATGGGTTGTCGTACTAGCGCCATTCGGCGGGCAGGTAATACCCGTCCGGATCGACGTCGATCTGGATTTCCTTGACGCTGCTGGCGTCGGGTGGCGGGTCGCGCAGCACGATCTGCGGGACGCTCAACACGATGATCACCATGAAGAGCTGGATCAGCAGAAAGGGGATCGCCCCCCAGTAGATGTCGGCGGTGCGGATCGCCTTGGGTGCGACGCTGCGCAGGTAGAACAGCGCGAACCCGAAAGGCGGATGCATGAAGGCGGTCTGCATGTTGACCGCGAGCATGACGCCGAACCAGATCGGGTCGATGCCAAGTTTGTAAGCAATGGGGCCGATCAGCGGCACCACGATGAAGGCGATCTCGAAGAAGTCGAGAAAGAATGCCAGCGTGAACACCAGCAGGTTGACGGCGATGAGAAACCCCAGCACGCCGCCGGGCAACTGGTTGAACAGGTGCTCCACCCAGAGGTCGCCGTCGAGCCCGCGGAAAACGAGGGTGAAAATCGTCGAGCCGATGAGAATGAAAATGACGAAGGTGGTGAGCTTGGTGGTGCTGTCCATCGCCTGCGTCAGCTGCAGACGCGAGAGTCGTCCACGTAGCAGCGCCAGCAGCAGCGCGCCCGCCGCGCCCATCGCGCCGCCTTCGGTCGGGGTGGCGACGCCGATGAAGATGGTGCCGAGCACCAGAAAGATCAGCACCAGCGGCGGGATCAGCGTGGTGAGCACACGCAGCAGCAGGGCCGAGCCGTGCAGGGTGCGTGCGCTGGCCGGCATGGCGGGTGCAGCGTGAGGGCGGACCAGCGTGATGGCAAAAACATAGGCCAGGTACAAGCCAACCATGACCAGGCCGGGCAGCAGCGCGCCCTTGTACATGTCGCCGACCGAGACACTGAGCTGGTCGGCCAGCACGATCAGCACGATGGAGGGCGGCACGATCTGCGCCAGTGTGCCGGAGGCGGCGATGACGCCGGTGGCCAGCCGCTTGTCGTAGCCGTAGCGCAGCATCACCGGCAGCGAAATCAGGCCCATGGCGATGACGGTGGCGGCGACCACGCCGGTGGTGGCAGCAAGCAGGCCGCCGACCAGGATCACCGCGTAGGCCAGCCCACCGCGTACCGAACCGAACAGCTGGCCGATGGTGTCGAGCAGGTCTTCGGCCATGCCGGAGCGTTCAAGGGTCAGGCCCATGAAGGCGAAGAAGGGAATCGCCAGCAGCGTGGGGTTGGCGACGATGCCGTAGACGCGCTCGGGCAGCGCCTGCAGCAGCGAGAAATCGAACAGGCCGCTGGCGATGCCGATTCCGGCGAACAGCAGGCCGTTGGCGGCGAGCGCGAACGCCACCGGATAGCCCAGCAGCAGGAACAGCACCAGTCCTGCAAACATTAGCGGCGCCATGAGGTCGAGTAACGTGGCATCCATCACACGTTCTCTTCTGGCGCTTCGCGTGGAATCACCAGATGCCCGCTCAGCACGCCCAATCGCTTGATGACCTCGGCCAGTCCCTGCAGGGCGAGCAGCGCAAACCCGACCGGCAGCAGCAGCTTGACCGGCCAGCGCATCAGTCCGCCCGCGTCGGGCGATATTTCCTGCGTCACCCAGGCATCCATGAAAATGGGCCACGCCAGCCACGCCAGCAGCCCGGCCATCGGCAGCAGGAACAGCAGGCCGCCAAGGAGATCGATCCAGGCTTGCCCGCGCTCGCCCAGGCGGTTGTAGAAAATATCGATGCGCACATGGCCGTTGTGCTTGAGCGTATAGCCTGCCGTCAGCAGGAACATTGCGCCAAACAGATACCACTGGATTTCCAGCCAGGCGTTGGAGCTTTCGCCCAGTGCATAGCGCGCCAGCGCGTTACCCGCCGAAATCAGGGTGGCAACAAGCACCAGCCAGATGACGACGCGGCCGACGCGTTCGGTCAGCGCGTCGATCAGGTGGGCGAAGGCGAGCAGGGCTTTCATGCGGGAAAACCTTTTTTATCCGCGAAGGACGCGAAGTGGCGCGAAGTAAACCACAGGGGACCATTATTCTTCCTGGCTTTTCTTCGCGTTCCTTCGCGCCCTTCGCGGATCAGGTTTTTTGGTTTCACCGTCATAACGCCCCTGCTTCCTTGAGAAATTCGGCCATGCGCTCGGCGACCTGTCGGTAACCGGCAGCGTTGGCGTGGATGGGATCGGATTTGAGGCGATGGTCCTTCAATACCTCGTTGAACGCATCGCGCTCCAGCGGCAACTGCATGTCTTCGGCAATGCGGGTATAGAAATCGGGCGCGCCGCCGAACAGCTTCGGTGCGGGCACACCGATCAGCACCACATTGGCGCCGCTGGCGCGGATGGTCTGCACCAGCAGGCGCAGGTTGCTTTCGGTACTGGCTTCGGGCAGTTTTCTGAGCATGTCGTTGCCGCCCAGACACAGCAGCACCAGTCGCGGCCTGTATTCGGCCAGCACCGCCGGCAGGCGTTGCAAACCTGAAGTCGTGGTGTCGCCGGGCACCCCGGCATTGATCACGGTACGGCTGGTAAGCGATGCAAGCACGGCAGGATAGGCAGATGTTTCACTCGCGCCGGTGCCGTGGGTCAGGCTGTCGCCAAATGCAACGATGACATCGTGCGGGCTGAGTTTGGGCAGTGTCGGCGCGCGGTCGCACGCGGCAAGCAGCAGGGAAACACAAACCGCGATGAAGAAGCGGCTCACCACAAGGGTACTCCGATCCACTACGGGCTGAAGCCCGTGTGGAGTCGTATGTGCCGCAAGCATTTAGTTACCTGCCACCGTCATCTTGTCGATCAGGATCGAGCCGACCTGCTTGGTGCTGCGGCGTTCGATGTCTTTGCCGATATCGACGATGCCCTTGAACATGCTGGCGAGGTTGCCGGCGATGGTGATTTCCTCGACCGGATACTGGATCTCGCCACCTTCCACCCAGAAGCCGGCGGCGCCGCGCGAGTAGTCGCCGGTGACCATGTTGGCGCCGTGACCGAGCAGTTCGGTGACCAGCAGGCCGCTGCCCATTTTTTTCAGCAGGCCGTCGAGGTCGTGTTCGCCGGGGGTGACGATGAGGTTGTGGCTGCCGCCGGCGTTGCCGGTGGTGCTCATGCCCAGCTTGCGGGCCGTGTAGCTCGACAGGAAATAACCCTGCAGCACGCCGTCCTTGACGATGTCGCGCTCGAGGCAGGCCACGCCTTCGCTGTCGAAGGGGGCGCTGCCGAGTCCGTTCGGGATGAAGGGCATTTCGCGAATCTGCACCCGCGGTGAGAACACGTCCTTGCCCAGGCTGTCGAGCAGGAACGACGATTTTCGATAGAGGCTGCCGCCGGAGACGGCTGCGACGAAGTTGCCGATCAGGCCGGTGGCGATCTGTGCTTCGAAGATGACCGGACAGGTGCGGGTGTCGAGTTTGCGGCCGTTCAGCCGCCGCACGGTGCGCGTGCCGGCAATGCGGCCCACGGCTTCGGGCGCATCCAGGCTGTTTGCATTGCGTGCACTGGTATACCAGTAGTCGCGCTGCATCGCGCCCTTGTCCTCGCCGATTACGGCAACCGACATGCTGTGGCGTGAACCTGGATAGCCGTCGCAAAAGCCCAGGCTGTTGGCATAGATGAAATGCGAGGTATGGGTGCTGACCCCCGCGCCTTCCGAATTGGTCAGCCGTTTGTCGACCGCAAGCGCCGCCGCTTCGCAGGCGCGGGCGCGCTCGGCAGCTTCTTCCACGGTCAATGCCCACGGGTGATAGAGGTCGAGGTCGCGGATGTCCTTCGCCACCTTGTCGGCATCCGGCAGTCCGGCGCAGTCGTCCTCGGCGGTGAAGCGGGCGATGGTCATGGCCTTTTCGACCGCGCTTTTCAGTGCCGCTTCCGACAGGTCCGAGGTCGAGGCATGACCGCGTCGCTGGCCGATGTGGACCGTGACGCCCGCGCCCTTGTCCTTGTTGTATTCGATGGTTTCGATTTCACCCTGGCGCACGCTGACGTTCTGGCCGACACCTTCTGAGATCTCGGTGTCGGCAGCAGTGGCGCCCTGCCTGGCGGCGTGCTCGATCACGATCTGGGACAGGGCAATGAGCTGGTCGCGGGTATAGCTGAATTGGGAACGGGACATGGTGTGTGGGCGAAAAGGGTAGGGAGACAGCGTCGTTTGTTGGGCGTTTTATGAGCAGGAAACTACAATGGAGATCATAACAGCAACCGAAAGTCCTACTGTGCGCCTGATTGACCCCGATGCCGAACTGGAATTCGACCCCGACGAGGTATACGACGGACCCAGCAAAAGCCAGAAAAAGCGCGAAGTCGAGGCGCTGCAGGATATCGGCGACCTGCTGGTCAAGCTTCCTGCCGCGCAATTCAAGCGCATCGAACTGCCGGACAACCTGCGCACCGCGGTGGCCGATTGCCGCAAGATCACCCAGAACGGCGCGCTGCGTCGGCAAAAGCAATACATCGGCAAACTGATGCGCAGCATCGATCCGGCGCCGATCCAGGCGCAGCTGGATGCATTCAATGGCGTGTCTGCGGCCGAAAATGCCAAGCTGCACCAGGCCGAAAAATGGCGCGAGAAGCTGATTGCCGACAACGAGGCGCTGACGCTGTTTCTGAACAATTATCCCGATGCCGACGCCACGCATCTGCGCCAGCTGATTCGCAATGCCCGCGATGAAGCCGCGCGCAGCAAGCCGCCCAAGGCTTTTCGTGAAATCTTCCGTGTCATTCGCGAGGTCATGCAAGAAAAATAATCCAGGGAGACGCCATGAGGGGACGCATCGTTAAAGTTGCATTGAGTCTGCCGGTTCTGATCGTTGCCGGACTGTTTGGACTCTATCTGATATTTGGATTTTTCCTGGTTGATCCGTTGGCCCAGAAACTGCTGCCCTGGGTCGGTGAGAACAAGCTCGACAGCCAGCTGAGCGTACAGCAGGTCAAATTCAATCCGCTGACCCTCGAGGCCACGGTCACCGGCCTCAAGCTGGCCGAACAAAATGGCGCGCCGCTGGCCGCTTTCGACCGGCTCTATGTCAATCTCGAAACCACCGGCCTGTTCCGCTGGGCTTGGCGTATCCAGGATATCCAGCTCAATGGCCCGCGCGCCACGGTTGAAGTGCGCCGTGGCGGCAAGCTGAACTGGGCCGCGCTGATCGCCAAGCTCAACGAGGACAAGAAGCCGCCTTCAGACACTATTGCGCGCGTGCTGATCGACCACATCAAGATCGATAAAGGCGACGTCGAATACACCGACGCCAATCGTCCGGGCAAGCCTTTCACGGTTTCGCTGCAACCGCTCGGCATCGAGCTCGATGGTCTTTCCACTCTGCCCGAGGACCGCGGCGATTACCTGATTGCCGCCAAATTACCGGAGCATGGCGGCACCCTCAAATGGAAGGGCGATGTCGGGCTGAACCCGGTGGCGTCGAGTGGCGAGCTCGGGCTGGAAGGCGTGGGCCTGACCAAGCTGCTGCGCGTGATCAAAAGCCCGCGCAATTTCGAGCTGCCATCCGGCACCCTGGCGGCCGGTTTGCGCTATCGCTTTGCCATGCTGGTCGACAAGGCAGGAGAGGCGGTGCCCTGGCTGCAGGTCAACGGTGCCAATCTGGTCGTGCAGAACCTGGCGCTGGCGCCGCGCGGCGGCGGGTCCTTAAAGGACTCCGATCCGCTACGCGCTGAAGCGCGTGCGGAATCGTATGCTCCCGTGCTGGAGCTTGCCGAGGCTCGGATCAGGAATGCCAATTTTGATCTATCCAAACGGACAGTCGATGTGGCCGGCGTGAGCCTTGTCGGCGGCAAGCTCGCGGCAACGCGCGACGTCAAGGGCGGACTGGACTGGCAAACGCTGTTCGCCGTGGATAGCAGTGTGCAGGCAAGCCAGGTTTCGCCCAGGCCCGCTACGACCAAGCCGAAAGACTCCCCAACCCTTGCCTCCGTTGCGCCGTGGAAAATCGGCGTCAAGGAAATCAGGCTGGCCGACTGGTCGGCACGCTTTACCGATCGCGGCTTCGCTTCGCCGCTCGGCGTCACGGCCGAGGGCTTTGGCCTGACCGCGTCGTTGACGGGCGAGGTAGGTGCCACGACCGACTTCACGGTCGGCCCGGTGAACGCGGCACTGGGTCCGGTCAAGCTGCAGTCCGGATCACAGCAGGTGGCAAGCTTGCAGCGTGCCGCGCTGGTCAACGCAGGATTGAAGCTGGCCGACAAACAGCTTGATATCGAGGCGGTGGAACTGAGCGGCGCAAAAACGACCGTATCCCTGGACCGCCGCAAGATGCTGAACTGGGCCGGCATTCTGAAAAAGGCGGCAGGCGCACCTGCCGCAGATTCAGGCAAGTCGGACGCCAGGACGGAAGCGCCATTTGACATGAAGCTTGCGCGCCTTGCTGTCGACGGCATCGAGGTCGGCATCGTCGATCGATCGCCCAACAGGCCAGTCAGGCTGGATGTGGCCAGGGGCTTCGTCACCCTGAAGGATCTCAGCCTCGACATGAACAAGGCGGTGCCGCTGGATGCAGGATTTTCGCTGAGACAGGGCGGTCGCTTTACCGCCAGCGGCAGCGTTGTTCCGGGCAAGTCATCGGGCAGTCTGAATCTCAGGCTGGTGAGCCTGCCGCTGAAGCCCTTTGCGCCCTATGTCAATCAGGTTGCCAGGCTCAACCTGCATTCGGGCGCGGCATCGACACGCGGCAGGCTGACGTTTTCCAGGCCGCGGTCCGACGTGAGGCTGGATTACCGGGGCGGCTTCGCGGTGGACGATCTGGCCATCACCGAAGAGGAAACCGAGGAGGCGTTTCTGGGCTGGAAGAAGCTGTCGTCCAACACCTTGCGTTTCAGGCTCAATCCCAACCGCCTCAGCATGAACGAGCTGGTGGCGCAAAATCCCTTCGGCAAGGTCATCATATTTGAAGACAAGTCGATCAACCTGAAGCGCATCCTGCGGACATCCGCTACCGAGCAGGCGGCTGAAAAGCCCGCCGCCAAGTCCGGCAAGCCCGAACCGGCCGATGCGTTTCCGCTCGCCATCGAGCGTCTGCGCATCATCGGCGCCAATGCGGAATTTGCAGATTTGTCGTTGCCGCAGCAATTCGGCACGCGCATGCACGATCTGACCGGCGTGGTGAGCGGGCTTGCCACCGATGCGAAGACGACGGCGCTGGTGGAACTCGACGGCAAGGTGGACGATTATGGCTCGGCGCGTGTGCGGGGTTCGGTCCAGCCGTTCCGGGCGACCGATTTCACCGACCTGAAGCTCACCTTCCGCAATCTGGAAATGGCCAACCTGACACCCTACTCGGGCAAGTTCGCCGGACGCCGGATCGATTCGGGCAAGCTCTCGGTCGATCTCGAATACAAGATCAAGCAACGCCAACTGGCGGGCGAGAACAAGTTCGTGATCAACAAGCTCAAGCTTGGCGAGCGCATCGACAGCCCGGATGCGATGAAGCTGCCACTCGATCTGGCCATTGCCTTGCTGGAAGACAGCAACGGCATCATCGACCTCGATTTGCCGATTTCGGGCAGTCTTGATGACCCGCAGTTCAGCTACGGAAAAATCATCTGGAAGGCCATCGTCAACGTGCTGACCAAGCTGGTGACTGCGCCTTTTCGCGTGCTCGGCAAGCTTCTGGGTATCAGTTCGGAGAAGCTGGAAGGTGTTACCTTCGATCCGGGCAGCAGCACCCTGCTGCCCCCCGAGCAGGAAAAGCTGAAAACCCTGGCCGAAGCCATGGCCAAGCGTCCGGCGCTGACGCTCACGCTTGAGCCGGGCTACGATCCGGAATCGGACCGGCGCGCCCTGCAGGAGCAGGCCATGCGTCGGGAAGCGGCGGCCGGTATCGGGATCAAGCTCGCCCCGGATGAGGCGCCGGGCCCTGTCGATGTCAACGTCTACAAGGTTCAGACCTGGCTGGAAGACCGCTATGCGGAACGCGTCGGCAAGGAGGAATACAAGAAGCTGCGCGCCGGCTTCAAGGAAAAGCAGGAAGGCGGTGCGAACCCGATCACGGACAGCGTGCTGATCGAGCGGCTCGGCCGCAGCTTCAAGACACGCGACACCGGCCCGGTATCCGCTTTCCATACCGAACTGCTGGAGCAGCTCACGCAAAAAACAGCCATCGATGACTCGTCGCTCATCAAACTGGCACAGGCGCGCGGGCAGGCGATGCAGAAAGACCTGGTCAAGCATGGCCTGGACAGCGGCCGCGTCAGCGTAGCTGCGCCTGTCAAACAGCAAGCCAGGGACAAGCAGGTCGGCAGCAAGATGAGCCTGGGCGCGGGAAAGGCAGGGGGGGCCGCGCCGATGGAAACTCCAGCTCCAGCACCAGCCACGCCGTGACGCGGGCTCAAGCGGGAGACAGCTTGGCCGATAAGGGTGGGTCCCTCATCCAGCATTTGCCGCCATGACCTTTCGTCGACTCCGCATCCTCATTCTGCTCGGTGTTCTGGCCGCAGCTTTGGGCCTGACCTGGCTCGAGCAGTCCATGGCGCGCGGCTGGCGAGCGCCACTGGATGTGAAAGTGGTCCCGATCAATGGCGACGGATCGGCACAGGCGAGCGAGGCCATACGTGCGTTGAAGGTGGAAGACTTTTCCGACATCAATGCTTTTGTCGAGCGTGAGACTGCCCGCTTTGGCGTGAAGCAGTCGCCGGCCATCAATCTCACCCTGCTGCCCGAGTTGCGCAGAGTGCCGCCGGCCCCGCCACGCGATGGCAGCGTGCTGAAAACCATATTCTGGAGTCTGCAGCTGCGCTGGTGGGTGTATCAACAGTCGGGTCAACTGCTGCCGGAACTGGGTACGGTCAAGTTGTTCGTGCTGTACCACGCGCCTGAGGATGGCGTGGCGCTGGCTCATTCACTGGGATTGCAAAAAGGGTTGATCGGCGTGGTGCATGCCTTTGCCGATCCCAGGCAGGCGAGCCAGAACAATATCGTGATTGCGCATGAGTTCTTGCACACGCTGGGGGCAACGGATAAATACGATGCCGAGGGCAATCCGGTGTATCCGCAAGGCTATGCCGATCCCGAGTGGCCGCAATCCATGCCGCGTCACGAGGCGGAAATCATGGCGGGCCGGTATCTGGCGGCGAACGGCAAGAAGGTGATGCCGCCGAGTCTGGAACGCTGCATCATCGGTGCGCAGACGGCGCACGAGATCAATCTGGATGAAGGCTTCAAGCGGCGGTTTGCTGCTACCGAGTAGTGTGACGGCCCTAAATGTGGCGTTGCTGGTTCAGCCGTGCCAGGCCGTAATGGATG
>JAIOJU010000072.1 GCA_019911765.1 Thiobacillus sp. | reverse complement strand
TCGGGCCCGAGCGAAGGGGAGGGCGGCCAGGCTATGGCCGGTGCCTCAACGGCTGCGCCTGCCGCTTCTGATGGCCCGATGGCTGCGGCTGGTGGCGGCGGCTCTGACGGCGGCGCGGGCGCTGCCCCCTCAATGGCCAGCCGTGCAGGGGCCGCAGTGGCCAAGGCTGGCCGCATCTCTGCGGATGCCGGGGCCAACCTGGCAATGGGTGCGTTCGACGTGGGCAAGCAAGCCGTGGCCAGTCGCATGGAGAAGTTCGGCGAGCGTGTCTCGCAAACCGTGGGCGGGAAGATGGCGGATGCCATCAATCAACGCCAGGAGTCGGGGCGTGAGGCCGCAAGCCCCACCTTTACGGGTGACGGCATCACGGGTGCCGGTGTCTCGATGGCGTCTGCCGGTGCTGCGGCTGCTGCCGCTGCTGGTGAAGGCGAAGCCAAGACCGCCGCTCCGCTCGATCCCGAGGTGGCCAAGTTCATGCAGCGTGATGGGAGCGCCGGATGATTCCAGCCATCGCCGATCTCCCGCCTATGTTGCAGGAGCGCGTTGTGTGCTCCATTGCAGCGGCGGCGCAGTACCAAGTACCGGCCAATGTGGTGTTGGCTGTGGCCGAGACTGAGGGCGGCCGCCCTGGTCAGTGGGTGCAGAACACCAACGGCACGCATGACGTGGGGCCGATGCAGTTCAATACCTCGTACCTGGGCACGTTGGCCAGGTACGGCATCACCACGGGCGATGTGGCGGCCTCGGGCTGCTACCCGTATCAACTGGCGGCCTGGCGGCTCGCCCTGCACCTCCAGAACGATGCGGGCGACGTGTGGCAGCGTGCAGCGAACTACCACAGCCGCACGCCCCAATACAACGCGATTTATCGCGGCAAGCTGCTCGCGGCCGGTGCCCGCTGGGGTGCCTGGCTGGACAAGCATTTCAAGACCGTGGACGTGGACGGCAAGCCCCGCGCTGCTGGCCAGGTCGTCGCGCAAAGCGCGGCACCCAGCGGCCAGGCCAGCCAGCCAGCTCCAGCAGCTCGCCCGCAAGGTCAATCGCGCCAGGTGCGCCAGGTGCAGGCCGCGTATGTGCCGCGCCTGGTGGCCGTGTCGGAAAGGTCGGAGTGATGCCACGCCTGACCTTGACCAACGGCGGGGCCGAATCCCTGAAGTGGCTCGCGCTCCTGCTCATGGTTGGCGATCACCTCAACAAGTACCTTTTCAACGGCACGCTGCCGGTGCTGTTTGAAGCGGGCCGCATCTGCGCCCCGCTGTTCGCGCTCGTGTTCGCATGGAACCTGGCCAGGCCAGGCGTTGCAGCTCGCGCCCATGTGGTCGCGCTGCGCCTGGTCATGGTCGGCCTGGTCGCGTCGGTGCCATTCATCGCCCTGGGCAAGCTGATGGCCGGTTGGTATCCGCTCAACATCCTCTTTGCCCTGGCCTGCATTGCTGGCCTGGTCGCACTGGATCACCTGGCTGATGTGCTGGCCCAGGAAGGCCGCAGGAAGGCCCGTGACGGCGTTTTTCTGGCCTTGGCGGTGGTGTTCATCGTCGGCGGTGGCCTGGTCGAATTCTGGTGGCCGCTGGTTGGCCTCGGCCTGGCGGCCTATTCGTACTTTTCGCGGCCGTCGATCTGGTCGGCTGGCATCGCTGCGCTGTGCCTGGCTGGCCTGTGCGTCATCAATCAAAGCCTGTGGGCTTTGCTGTCCGTGGTCCTGGTGGCCACGGTCGGCCGCTGGTCGCTGCGCGTCCCTCGGGCCAAGTGGTTCTTTTACGCCTTCTATCCCTTGCACCTGGTTGGGCTGTGGCTCATCCGCATTCCTATGGCCAAAGCCGGTTATCTGTTCTTCTGATTGGAGTTATCTGTATGCGACGTACTGCCGCCCTTCTTCTGTTCCTGGCGTCCACCCCTTTGTGGGCTCAATCGTCGGCGTCTGAGCCACTGACGATTGAAGCTCGTGAGCCTGCGGTGGAACCCACCGCAAACTGCACCGATGGCCTGCCGATCATGGCGGGAATTAGCGTGCCGTTCGCTGATAACAGTTCGGCCTTTCGGCCCTCGCGTGAGCAAGTGGCCCTGCTGGCCGATGTGCTCAAGGCAAAGCTGGTGATGGTCAAGGGCCGCACCAGCACCACGATACCCACGGCCAAGGATGAAGCCTTGG
Organism: Thiobacillus sp.; assembly: GCA_019911765.1. Classification (GTDB taxonomy): domain Bacteria; phylum Pseudomonadota; class Gammaproteobacteria; order Burkholderiales; family Thiobacillaceae; genus Thiobacillus. The sequence continues at coordinate 25,552 of JAIOJU010000072.1, read as the reverse complement.
CCCTGGCACGCGCCACGGCTGCGCGTAACTGGCTCGTGAATCTCGGCGTTTCGCCGCTAAAGATTTACGTGAACTACCTTTCTGCTGGTGACCACAAGGAGGACAACAGCACGAAAGATGGCCGCGCCGCTAATCAGCGCGTGGACATTGAGGCTTATTTCGTTGACCTGAAACACTGAGAGAGGACACCACCATGAAAATTCGTAAGCCCCTGCTTGGCGCTCTCGCGTCGTTCTTCATTGGCATCGTTGGTCTGCTTGCAGCGCCCAGCGCTCACGCGGCCGATGGATGCAAGTTCCTGCTCTGCATTGCAGGCCCGTGGAAAGGCATCGCTGAATGTCGGCCCACGGTGTACGAGGTATTTCGAGACTTGGCCAGGGGACGGCCGTTCCCGACTTGCGCAATGAGTGGTGGCGGCAATGCGGCCTCCAATCTGTGGGCCAGCGAGCCCACTTGCCCGATCATGTACCGCCAGTACGACAACGAAAGCGGCTCCTACTCCGGTTGCCGCTACCCCGGCCAGATCAGCGTCCGCATCAACGGACAACCCTGGTCAACGGTCTATTGGGACTTCGGCGGCGACACCAGCACGCAATGGACGGATGCGGCGTTGTCCAGCTTGAACCAGCCAGGCGCTGCGCCGGTCGATCAAACATTCCAGAACGATGTTGGCTCGTGGAATGCGTACCGCGTGAGTCAATGCACCAGCCAGGGCGGCACCGTCGTTTACAACGGCTATGGTGCGTTCGAGTCCTGCAACAACCCCTGGTGGGGCGGTGGTGGCAACTGATGGCCACGCAAGCCTGGAAAGACCATGCCTATCCATTGCAGCTCGTCACCATCGAGCTGCAAGGAACACGGCACTCAGATAAGGCCGCGATCCTCGCCCAGCTCCAAGAGGTGGTTGAGCGCATCCAGCAAGGTGACTCCAAGGGGGAAAGTAGCGATGACGATTTCGGCTATCGCTTTGCTCTCTCGTCGCCCGCTGAATCGGTGTTTGACGCACCGGCCAGCAACAAGTGAAAGGCGGCACCGTGACCACGCCCAAGTATTCGCACCTGGAGAAGGTCGCGGCATTCTTTGGCCAGCTCAAGCAGGCCGCACCTGGTGCTTCCGATTGGCTTGCCGATCTGGAGCGCCGGGCGCTGAACAAGGAGGCCGGGTGGAAGGCTGATGCAGATTCGTACTTGCACGGCCTTGCCTCGGCCGGGGCGCTATCGGCGGACGCTGCGGCGTTCTGCCGGGAGAACCTGGCGCAGTGCCTTGGCAGTGATCCGGGGTGGCGCGAGTTCGGCTTGCCGATGGCCTGGATTGCTGTTGTGGCGGCCGTTGCGGTGGCCTGCCAAGCCCTGGCCAGCGACGTGCTCACGCTGGCCGGGCTGCTCCTGCTGACGGCGATAGCTGGCGGCGTTTGGGCAAGCACTCGGCCGTGGCTTGATCGTCGCAACGATCCAAGGCAAAAGCGCTGGGAGCGGCCCATTGTTATCGGCGCATGCGCCCTCTTGGTTCCTGCGCTGGCGTACCTGATTCCGAGGTCTGTTGGGCAAGGGCTGCAATTGGTGTCCATTGCGCAGTTCAACTCTGACCGTGCGGCCTTCGTGGCCGATCCCCAAGGCTTCCCGATGTTGCACAAGCTCGCCCGTGAGCAATACGGGGTTGAGGTTGTGCTTGGTGACGCGGATCAGAGCTGGGCATCCACCACGGTGAGACTGCCCAACTCGTCGGTAGCCTCTATGGCGCTGCGGCCAGGTTACTGCCACTTGAGCCTGTATCGGGCCAATGTCCTGCGCGGCTTCGATCCGATTAGCAAGGTTGACCCCTCGCTGTGGGTGCAAGGGGTCATGCTTCACGAGTTTGCGCACTGCCTGGATGGCTCGCGTGACACGCCAGCGTTTGGCCAACATGGTGTTGGGGCGCGGTCGGTCGCGCCGGTCGATGCTTCTGGCGTCAAAGACCTGGAGGGCCTGCTTGAGGCAGGCGCTCGGCCCAGCACGCAGCTATGGCGCGAAGCTGTTGCCGACATCATGGCCATTGGGTTCTGGAAGCTCGCTGCACCTGGTGCGGCTGCTGACCTGGTGGCCAGCCTTCGCCAAAAGCGAGCCGGTGACGAACAAGACACAACGCACTCCACCATGTGCTGGATCGACTTCGCGGATCAAGCTGCGCCGCCGCCATCAACGGCGGGACTTTTCGCGTGGGCCGATAAGCTGAGAAGCCAGGCCCCGTGCGATCTTGCAACGGATCGCAAACTGACCCCTGCACAGCAGTGGGTCAGAAACTTCATTACCACTCACCAACCCTGAAAGGAAACTCTCCCATGAAAAAGACTCTCACGCTGGCCTCGGTGGCCGCATTCGTCGCCCTGGCCTCGGGCTGCGCCTCGGTGGCGGTCAGCAATGACGCCATCGAGCAAAACACGGCCCAGGCCCTCGGCCTGGCCAAAGGCTCGTTCACCATCGCTGATCGCGTCGATGACGGCGTGAAGGCCAGCTACACGGTCAAGACCAACACCGGCAAGCAATACGCTTGCTATGTGACCGGCTCGGTGTCGGTCGTGGGGCGCGTCGTGTCCGATCCGATCTGCTCCGAGGTAGGTAAGAGCGGCAAGCCAGCGGCGGGTGCCGGTGCGGCTGGTGGATCGTGCAATGCGCTGCTGAAGGCAGCGGGCAAGTGCTGAGGCCTGGCTGATGCACCCAGCGCTTCAAAAGTCCTTCGGCGGGCTCACTCGTCCGTACTACCTGCGGCAGTTCTTCTTTGGCTTGCTGTTCGTCGCTTTCTTCATGTTCATGGCCTCGCGCAGCGCAAGCGGCGTGCCGTTCGGCGCTGCTGTGGTCATGACATTGAATGCGCTGCTCTATCCCTATGCGCGCTTCGTCTATGAAAGCGTAGTGGGCTTCATCATGGGCAACAACGTGTTCTTCGTGAACGCCTTCGCCATGCTGTTCGTCAAACTCCTGACGATGGGCCTGTGCTTCGCGTTCGCGGTGTTCATTGCCCCGATTGGGTTGCTGTACCTCTACATGCGCAATAGCCGCCAGTGACTCGCATAAACGGTCGTTTCTGAGAAGCGGCCGATTCTGAGAACAGAACAGCCCGCCTTGTGCGGGCTGTTCTGTTCTCACAAACCATTTGCAAATGCTCGGCGGCGTTCGCATCATGATTGATGAGTTTCGAGAATAGGAGGCCGCATGTTGATCGGTTACGCCAGGGTGTCGAAGGGGGATCAAAACCTGGAGCTGCAAACGCACGCTCTGGAAGCGGCCGGGGTCGAACGGCTGTTCACCGACAAGATGAGCGGCGCGAAGACGGCGCGGCCAGGCTTGGATGAAGCGCTGGCCTTCGCCCGGCCTGGTGATGTGCTGGTGGTCTGGAAGCTGGATCGGCTCGGCCGCTCCATGAAGGGCCTGGTTGACCTGGCGGCCCAGCTCGAAGGGCGCAGCGTCGATCTGCGGTCGCTGACCGATGGGATCGACACCAAGACGGCCAGCGGCCGGTTCTTCTTCAACGTGATGGCCGCTCTGGCCACGATGGAGCGTGAGCTGATGCTTGAACGCACTGAGGCGGGCTTGGCCGCTGCGCGTCGAGCTGGGCGCGTTGGTGGACGTCGACCAAAGATGACGGCCGCGAAGCTCGATGCGGCCCGCAAGCTCCTGGCGGCAAACACCGCGCCCCGTGACGTGGCGGCCTCGGTCGGCGTGTCGCTGGCCACGTTGTACCGACACTTGCCCGCTGCGGATCGCGGCGGCTCGTGAGCCTGGCCAGGCGGGCCAGGCGGGCAAAAAAAAGCCCTCGGGAGGGAGGAACCCGAGGGCTTGAAGGCTGCGGGGCGTCAGGGAGGAAGAACGCCCGCTATTTCGTGCAGCGTGCGCAATTATCGAACCTTCGCCGCCTTGCGTTGCCGTGGTTGTTGCTCATCTGCGTCGTTACTTCTGGCCTGGTGCTGCGTCTGCGTTTGCTGCTCGGCCAGCTCGGCCTTGCGCTCGTCGGCCAAGCTGACGGCCGCGCCCGCCTGGCGGGTCGCGCCCTCACGGCCCAGGGTGCTCCGGGTGGCCAGGTCGTTGAAGTCGGTATGCCGCTTCAGGTTGGCCAGCGCATCGAGCTGGTCTTGCGATAGCAGGTTGGCTTTCAGCGCCTTCTCTTGCTCTGGCGTTTGGCCACCGGCCTCCAAGGCCGTGACGGCCGCCTGGTGCTTCTTGAAGGTGTCGGGCGTGATGGCTGGCACGTCTGCTGGCCAGCTCGCCTCGCCTGGTGCGAACACCGGGAAGATGGCTTGGCCACCAACGGCCGCGGCGGCCTCGATGGCCTTTTCTCGCCCTGGGTTGTTGCCCAGCGTCATGGGCAAGTGGCGGTCGTCGTCGCCGGCGACGATCACCGGCTTATCCGGGTATTTCGCGTGCAGTGCTTGGGCTACCGCCTTGAGGTTGCCCGAGTCAAACGCGGCCACGGTGGCGTGTCCCAGGGACTCGGCCAGCGTGGCGGCCGTCGCGTAGCCCTCGGCGATCACGAGGGCGGGAGCGTTGGCCAGGCCGTCAAGGCCGCCCACCGCATGGAAGCACCCTTCCTTGCGGGAGTCCTTGGCGAAGCGCTTGGTGCCGTCTTCCTGGATGTACTGCATCGTCCACACCTTGCCGTCCACGTCCGTGGCTGGGATGTAGGTCTTCTGGCCTTCAGAGTCCGTGAGTGCGCCCGCGTGGCTGCTGATGCCCTTGGCCTGCATGTAGGCGGTCGGCTGGTCAGCGGGCACCAGCGATGCCATCTGCCTGGCCAGGCGGTCGGCGGTCGCGCCTTGCGCCCGCTCCTGCTGGGCCGCACGCTCGGCCAGCTTCTCGGCCGCCTCGGCCCGCATCTTGGCCTTGTCCTCGTCGCTCATGCTGTAGCCCGTGGACTTCCAGCGCAATTCCTCGCCGCTGCGGTTGTTCTTGATGTACCCAGCCGGGTGGCCATCGGAGTGGCCAACGTAGAACCCGGCTTGCTCCTTGCCGGTGTCGCCCACCACTTTGATGCGGTGCCGCTGGCCGTCCATGATTGGGTGCTCGCCGTCCACCACGCATTGCATCGAGCGCAGGGCCTCGGCAAATTCCTCGCGGGGCGTCATGGCAGGGTCTTGCTGGGCCTTCACGTTCTCGGGCTTCCAGCGCTCCAGCTTGGCCATGTCGGCATTCGGCCCGGCATACCAGCTCTTGGCGGTCTTGTCCCAGGCTGCGCCCGCCGCCTTGGCTTCCATGCGCTCGGTGTAGGGGACGGCCAGGAAAACGCGGCCCGCTGGGGCGCTGTCCTGCGCGGCGGCCACCTTGGTATTGCCATCGGGGCGTTCGGCGGCTGTAGCGGCCTCTGCGCCCTTCTCCGCGCCCTTCGCGGCCCACCGGCTGAGGGGTTCTGGATTGACGCCAGGCGGGATGTACCAAGACTGCTCGGCCCGATCCCATTTCGCGCCCAAGCTCTTGGCCTGGTCTTTCTCCTTGAAAGGCACGTTGATGAATTGCCGTTGGCCCTGGGCCAGCGGCTGCGCCTGGTCGTTCTTCTGTGGCTCCAGCACCTCGGGCGCGAGCTTGGCCAGGGCCGCCCGATAGTGCGAGCTGGCCGCCGCGTTGAGGGCCATGTCGTCGCGCTGGAAATCGCGCTCCATGCCGCTGGGCTGCTCCTGGTACTGCTTGGCGTCTGCCGCCGCCTGCGCCGCTGCCTGGTCGGGCGTCCACTCGGCCGCCCGCTGCTTGCGGTCTTCACGCATGGCCTCGAATTCGCGGGCCTTGCGTTCTTCCTTGGCAAGCATGGCTTGCTCTGAGCGCATCGCCTCGATGCGAACACCATAGGACTCTTGAATGGACTGCTCGGCCCTGGTGGCGGCGGCCGTGGCCAGCTTGGCCGCCTGGTCTTCGGATGCTCCGACAGGGATCAAGACGCCATCCGCCTCGGCGACGTTCCGGCCTTCGCTGACATAGTTGAATTGCAGGGTGCGGTTGTAGCCGTCGCCCTTCGTAAGATAGGCCGCCGCGTTGTTCTCGCCGTTCACCGTGTCGAAGGGCTTGGATGCGATGGCTGCGCCATCGCTCCGCATCCAGCCCAAGGACTCAAGCGCCGCCAAAACGCTGGCGGCTTGCGCCTCCGGTGTTGCTGTCATGCTGGCCTCCTGGTTCTTCTGATTGGTGATGCTCTCCACCAAGCTCTCGGCCTTCAAGGCGAAAGCCTGCGCCAGGCCCTTGCGCTCCAGATAGGCGTTCATGGGCTCGGTGTCCTCGGGCTTCATGTTGAAGACCGGGGACAGTCGGGCAAGCGCCACCTCCATGAACCTGGCGGGTTCATGGCCGGTGACGCTATGCACAGTCGTGAGGGCCGCATTGCGCAGCGCATCGGCCAGGCCGGTGGGTGTGCCCTGATTGGCCTGGTAGTGGCTGAAGGTCAAGGCCGGATCGTCCAGCACCACGGCCGCGCCCACGGCCAGCGCGGTGACAAGCTCGGCCTCCTGCTGGGCCTCACGGTAGTTCTTGGCCTTGAGCGCCGTCACCGTCCGGTTGCCGTCTTCCTGCCCGAAAATCAAGAAGCCATCGGATGAGGTCTTGGCGATGCCCTGCCAGTCAGTGGCCAGCATGTCGGCGCTGTTCCATTCGCGCAGCAAGCCGTTGGTGTCGATGAAGGCGGGAGGATGCGCGGGTTGTTGCTGCTGGGCCTGGCCTTGCGCCTGGCCCTGCTCTTGAACCTGCTTCTGCTCGAAGGCCATCACAAAGCCGTGGATCTTCTCCGCGTCGGCCGCAGCTCGAAGGATCTCCATCGGATCGTCCTTGAGCACCTTCACCCAGGACTTCACGTAAGCGGCATGTTGGCCAGGATCGTGGCCAATGCCCAGCTCGTCGCCCACGATCATGGACGCGATTTCGGCCCGGAGTTCTTCCTTGGCGTATGCCTCGCTGCCGAAGGGATTGGCCAGGTCACGCCCAAGGCGTGACTCGTGGCCAGTCCAGTGGCCCAGCTCGTGCAGCGCGGTGGCGTAGTAGGCATCTGCCGTCTTGAACTGCTCACGGTAGGGCATCGTGATGCTGTCGGTGGACGGCCGGTAAAAGGCGCGGTCGCCAGCGGCGTGGCCAATGTCTGCGCCTGATGCCTTCAGGATGGACTCGGCCCGCTCGATGGCATCCCAGCGCTGCGGCAGCTTGATGGCAGGGGGCAGGCCGTCGATCTGCTCGGCGTTGAAGACCACGGCATGGAAGACCTTGGGGCGCTCCAGCCGCACGCGCTCCTTTTCCGGCTCACCGTCAGCGCCCTTCACGGGCCTGCCCTGCTCATCGGTCTTGGTGCGTTCGTCCTCGAATTTCCAATACTGCACAAGGGTGCCGCGCTCGCCGCGCCGCACCTGTGCGCCCACTGCTTCGGCCTGCTTGTAGGTCAACCAACGGTTGTCCTCGCGGCCCTGCATCATGAGCTGGATGGAGTTGATGCCCCGATACCGCTTGCCGGTGGTTGGGTTCATGGGCATGGTGCCGGTCTGCCCGGCTTCCCAGGGCTTTTGCCACGGGGCGGTGCCCGCCTCCAGTTGCTTAATCAGGCCCTCGGCGACGACAACGTGAAAGGGCTTCTTTTCTTCCTTGTCGTCCGGTTTCTGCTGCTGGTTTTTTGCCATGTCACGCCTCCAGCTCGGCAACGTCATCGGTGGCGGCCTCGGCGTCGGCCAGGCTCATGGCCTGCTCCTGGAAGGCACCGGCCTGCTCGGCCTCGGCCGGGTCGAATTCGATCTGTGCGCCTGGTGTCATCGCATCGGTCAGCTTGGCCACCACGGGATCAGCGGCTTCGCCCTCGGGCACGGTGTCTTGAAAGTCGTTCGTTTGCGTGTTCATGGTCTTACTCCTGGTCGTTGCTGGTTGATGAGTCGCCTTGCTTGCTTCGCCCCTTGGCGTAGTCCGGTTTACCGCCTACATCGGGGTAGGTCTGTGAACAGGTGGGGTAATTGCTGCACCCCCACCAGAAGGTTTTGGGCTTCTTGCCGGGACGGCGTGAAAGGCCAGTGCCGCACGCCATGCACTTGTGCAGCGTGGACACCGCAGCGGCGGCCTTGGCTCCGGCAATGGTCACGGCTCCGGTGTTGGCCTTCGCCACTTCCTGCCGGATGAAACCCTCTTGCTTGGACTGGAAGGCTTCGAGCTGGGAGGTGCCCAACTCGATGCCCTTCAACATCCGCTCAAAAAGCGCGGTGAGCACCGGGCTTCTGACGATTTCGGGCAGCGCGTCGATCAGACTGCGGCCCAGGGTCGTGCTGATGAGCGCCTTACCCTTGTTCTCAAGGTAGCCCTTCTCCTTCAGCTCGGTGATGATGGCGGCTCGCGTGGCCACGGTGCCGATACCGTCACCCTCCCGGAGAATCTTCTTGTGCTCGGGATCGGTGACGAAGCGATGGATGTTTTCCATCGCCATGGGAAGCGAACCCTCATCGAAGCGCGGCGGGGCCTTGGTCTTCGCAGCGCGGCAGTTGATGGCCTGGCACGTTGCCGGGTCGCCCTGCTTCATCGCGGGCAGCGCCTGGCCCTCCCCGCCCTCGCCTTCCTTCTCGTCCTGGTCGTCGTCCTGGTAAACGTCACGCCACCCGTTGAGCGTGACAACGCGGCCCTTGGCCTGGAAGCTCTCGCCCTCCACTGTCACGCTAACGGTGGTTGCCTTGAACTCGTGTTGCGGGAAGAACTGCGCCAGGTATGAGCGCAGGATGAGCCCGTACACGTTGCGCTCGTCTTCCTTGAGGGCTGCTGCGCTGCCCTTGTGCATCGTCGGGATGATGGCGTGGTGAGCCGTCACCTTTGAGTCATCCCACGTCCGCGACTTGATGCGCGGATCGGCCCGGCCGATCAGCTCGGCCAGGTCAGGGTTGACGTGCTTCAGAGCTGCAAGCACCTGGGGCGCGTCGGCGTGTTGCGACTCGGGCAGGTAGCCGCAATCGGTGCGCGGGTAGCTGGTGAGCTTGTGAATTTCGTAGAGGGATTGGCACGCCTTCAGGATTTGATCGGCGGTGTAGCCCCACCGCGTGGCGGCCAAAGCCGTTACAGCGGTGAGTGACAAGCCCAGCGGCTGCGCCTTCTTCTTGGCGGCCTGCTCGTAGCCCTCGATGGTCGCGGGCTTGTTGGTCAGCTTGGCCACCAACGCATCGGCCTGGGCCTTGTCGATCAAGCGGCCGTCAGGATCAAGCCCGGCCTGATCCTCTTGCGGCTTCCAGGCGGCGGCGAATGTGCCCCCCTGGTGCGCGATGTTCGCGGCCAGCGTGAAGTACGAGATTGGCTTGAAGTTCTCGATTTCGCGGTCACGCGAAACGACAAGGGCCAGCGTAGGTGTCTGCACGCGGCCCACGGCCAGCAAGGCACGCGAGCCACCGCGTTGGGCTCGCAGCGTGTAGGCACGGGTGAGGTTCATCCCGATGAGCCAGTCAGCACGCGCCCTGCCCTTCGCGGCCAGGCCCCAGCCGGTGAAAGTCTCGTTCGGCTTGAGGTTGGCCAGCGCCCGCTTGACGGACGTTGCATCTTTCGCGTTGGCCCAATAGCGAAGCACTGGCTTCTTGTTGCCGTAGCTCTCCAGCACTTCGTCAACCAACAGTTGGCCCTCGCGGTCGGGGTCTCCCGCGTTGACGATCACACTGGCCTCTTGGATCAGCTTGCGGATGACGGCAAGCTGTGCCTCCGCGTCCGGCTTCGGCCGCAGCAGCCAGGTATTCGGGATGATGGGCAGCTCGTCGGTGCGCCACACCTTTTTGCCGTTGGTGCCGCGTGGCACGTTGTCAGGCGTGTACTCGTCGGGCTCGGCCTGCTCGAACATATGCCCGAAGCACCAAGTAATTTTGTCCTCGCCACATTGGATGTAGCCCTGACCCTTGCCGGTGTGACCCAGCACCTCGGCGATGCCTTTGGCAACGTCCGGTTTTTCTGCGATGAACAGGCGCATGTTTTCCTCTCCTTACCAAGTGAAAACGGGATGAATGACGCTCTGCACCTGAGCGACATTCACGGGGCCGAAGTAGCGGCCATCGAACGATGTGCCGCTCACGTCTGACATAAGCAGCAGCTCAAGATTGCCCAGGGTGTAGGTGGTGGCCTGATAGGCGGGCATGGGCCGCCCAGCGCCATCCTTGGGCAGTGGCTTGCTGAGTGGCAGCAAGTGGCCGTTGACGGTGAGGCCCTGCGGGCTCACGGTCACAACGTCCTCTTTCGCGGCTAAAACCCGCTTCATCAGGTTGCCGTAGCCGCCAGGGCAGTAGCCGGGGCCAAGATAGCCGCGTGCTTTGGCTTCGCGGAACACGCCAACATCAGGCGGGCAGAGGATGACGTATGAGCCCACGGTGATGGGCTCTTTCGTCATGACATACAGCCCCTTGGGGATGCTCTTGGATGTGTTGATCCGCAGGCCCAGGCCGTAGGCGGCGGCGGTCAGAAGCCCGAGGGCTCCAACCGCGACGGCTGCGCCGATGGCCAGGCGCTTGGTGAGTGGCTTCATAGGGTGATACCTCCTTGAGTTGTTGTGACCTTGCTCGTGGTGTCGCTGACCTTGGGCGGTGGCACGGCTGCGCGTGCTGCAAACACCGGGTCTTGGAAATAGAGCGGTTGCTTGCCGTAGATCGCAGGGAAGCCCGCGACGTACACAACCATGTCCCCGGCCTCGCTGATGCCGCCCGCTGCGTCCTTCTTGGGGCCAGGCATTCGCAGGCATTCATCTGGCGTCAACAAGGGGCGCTGCACCTCTTGGATGGTGCGAGACACCTGCCCCAGCATTGCCGAGATACGCCGCCCGCTGGTCGTGATCTGCTCTTTGATAACCGTGGTTTGGCCAGTCAATCGGGACAGGTGTTCGGCTGTCTCCACGCGGTTGGGCGGATAGGCGTTTTGAACGTGGCAATTCGATGTGATCGTTTCGTCCGGGCCGTAGCCGTTTTCACGGCTCTTGAGCTGGTTCAAGTCCTGACAGATCAGGTAGAACTTGATGCCGTAGCCCGCGACGAAGGCCAAGCTCTCTTGCAGGATTTCGAGCTTGCCCAGGCTGGGGAATTCATCGAGCATCCCCAGCAGGCGATGGCGGTAGTGAGCCACCGGCCGCCCGTTTTCAAAGTCCATCTTGTCGGCCAGCAGCCGCACGATCATGTTCACGAGGATGCGAACCAAGGGCCGCAAGCGGGCCTTGTCGTTGGGCTGCGTCACGATGTAGAGGCTGACCGGATCATCGTGGTGCATCAGGTCTTTGATGCGGAACGTGCTGCTGCTCACGTTGCGAGCCACCACAGGATCACGGTAGAGGGACAAGAAGCTCTTGGCCGTCGAAAGCACTGAGCCCGCTTCCTCGTCGGGTCGATCCATCATGTCGCGGGCAGCGCTGCCCACGGCGGGGTGGTTGACGCCATTGACGTGGCCATAAGTGGCCATTTCCATCCACAACTCGCCAATGTCCCGATTGGGGTCACTGAGCATCGCGTCAATGCTCGGCAGGGTGGCGTTTCCGCCCTCGTTCTTGGCCTTGTAGAGCGCATGAAGGATCACGCCCACCAGCAAGGAAAAGGCGGTCTTGGCCCAATGGGATTCAAGGCCCTTGCCATCTGGATCAACGATGAGCTGCGCCAGGTTCTGCACGTCGCCCACCTCGGCCTCAGTGGCCAGGCGAATTTCATCAAGCGGGTTCCATTGCACACCGCCCTCTGCGGTGGCGGGCTCGAAGCGCAGCACGCGGTTGCCTGCGTGCTTCTTGCGCCACCCAGACGTGAGAGCCCAAAGCTCGCCCTTCAGGTCGGTGATGACGGCGCTTTCGCTCCACGAAAGCAGCGTAGGAATCACCAAGCCCACGCCCTTGCCGCTTCGGGTCGGCGCGTAGGTCAAGACGTGCTCGGGGCCTGAGTGCCGCAGGTAGTGAAAGGTGCCGTCCTTGTCCATCCAGCCGCCCACATAGACGGCCGTGGATGGCGTAGCAGCGGCCTCCTTTCCGGTGATGACTTCAAGGGCTGTGCGATCCCTCGGGAGCAAGCCTGCCTGCTGAATGTCGGGCAGGTCGGCCCAGCGTGCCGAACCGTGCAGGTACTCGTTGGCCTGGCTGCTGTTGGCTCGCACCATGCGCGAGACAACGACACCCAGCAAGCCCAGGCCAGCGGCCATCGCGCCCGCGTTGGCAGCAAGCTCAAACTCCTTCGGGTAGAGGTGGCCCCAGTGGTGCCACCACGTCAGCACGTCCCAAGGGGCATAGAGGTGCTGGAAGTTGCGACCAAGCTGCGGCTGGTAGCCGAACAGGTGTGCGGCCGTCTGCGTGGCCGCCTGAAGCCCGCCGATGACCGAAAGCACGGCCAACGCGGGCAGTGTCTTGTTGCTTGTGGGTGCCTTGGCCCGCACCTGGGGGCCAACGGCGTTGTTTCGTTTCAGCTTCATGCGAGCCCTTCTTAGAACGTGGCCACCAGCTTGCGGCGCAGTGGCAATACCGAATTGAACCGGCGCTGTTTCGTCATAGCGTGTTCCTCTTTCCCGTGGTGCGCAGCGCCCCGCGAGCCGTGACCGAAACCGGATCACCGATTTTTAGCCGCGAAAGTCGCTGTGCTGTTGTCGCGTCAATCGGGGCAACGATCACCGTGTCGGTGCCCTGCTTCAGCAGAACCAAGGCGTGGCCTTCGACGTTGCGAACCCCGGCAAACGCGAGTTCACCTGAACTTGAATTGTACGGGATGTGTTTCGATATGTCGAAACCTTGGGAGCGCTTCGCCTCCCTCTCGGCGATGTACTTGTCAGCAGCGGCAAGGGCCGCGTTGGTCAGTCCTGACCCAAAAACTGGCCGTCGCAGTGCGTGAGCTGGTTTGGCTCCTTGCTGCTCCACGTCACGAGGAACATCACGCGGCAGTAGCACTTGAGTTCCGCTGGCGACGCGAACCACACCGAGTTGGGACAGGCTTCGCAAACGGTTTTGGCTTTGGGGTGGCGGCTTTCGTCCAATGCGCCCAATGTTTGGCTTGGATGCGGTATCGCCTCGTCCACCAATGCGGACGGCTGCGGTGCCGTCGCGTCCAGCGTCGTGGACGTTGGCAGCTCCTGGCTGCTGAACGAGGCCAGGGCCGCGTCCAGCTCGTCGTCCATCGTCATCGGGCCGTGCTCCTGGTCGGTCGGCATGTGCTCCTGGTCGGTCTGTGCCGGGTCGTGCGGCTGTTGGTCGTGTGGTGTTGTCATGGCTTCTCTCCTGTTCGATCAATGAAAGTCGGCGCTGCTCCAGCGCCGGGTCGGAAAACTTGATGGCCAGGCCAGCGTCAACGGCCGCCCGGATGGCGCGAGCCTTGAACTCGGCGCTGCCCTCCAGCTTGAGCACCGGCCCAAGCTGGGCCGCTGCCATGCGCAGGGCTTGAATGACGGTGGCCTGGTCGGCCTCACGGGACACCTGGAGCCGCTGGCCGTCATCACGAATGGCCGATGCACCGGCACCGCGATAGATGATGGTTCCCTTCTTGGTGATGCCGTCGATGGCCGCGTGGTGGCTGTCGATCCGCATCGCCCCGAGCTGCGCCAGGCTGCGCAAGCGGCCCTGCCCTTGAGGCGGCGGCTTGCGGCCGACACCGGCAACACCGGGCTTCACGCCTGGCGTGGCCGGTCGCGTGGTACGCGCCCCGCCCTGCTGGCCGGTTCCGGTCACAGTAGCCCCGCGCAGGCCCGTGGCGGCCTCACGGGAGCGCATGGCGGCCAGTGCCTCGGCGTTGCCCTGCACTGCCTCAGAACGCAGCCAATCGGCCCAGGTTTGGCGTTGGTGGGAGGTGTAGAGCTTGCCCTTGGCTTTCGTGTACTCGGCCTGGATGGCGTCAAGCTCCTTCCGCAAGGCCGCGCTGTTCTGCTTTGCCAGCGTGCGGCCGGTGCCACGGTCAGCAGTGCGGCGGACGGTCGCCGAATCTGAGGCCAATGCGGCCAGGCCACGGCGCACCTTGTGCGCCTGCCTGGCCTTCTTGATGGCCTCATCACGGGCTTGCATTGCCGCCTTCAGGCGGTCGTTTCGTGTTCGCGTGAGATTGGCTTGGGCGTCCTTGTACTTGGCGTACAACTCAACGGTATTGACACGCAAGGGACGCGGCGGCTTCTCGTAACGCTTCCTGGCTGCGGTCGCCGCTTGCCCCTCGGGCGGCTGAAACTCCCCAAGCCTGGCCTCAAGTGCTGGTTTGGATAACTCCCTGGCTACTGTGCTGGGTTTCACCGCAACGCCATCGCCACCCATGAGCACAAGACCATTGCCCCGCAATTGAAGCTGTAGGCCATGTTCCTGCATGACCTGGTGCAACTCCTTCCAGCTCGTGGCCTGCTGCATCGGCTGCAAGCATTCGCGCCGCACCCAGGTAATAAGCGACTCGATACCCGCGTGGCGCTCCATATCGTGCGCCCTGCCCTCCGCGCCACGTTTCCGTGACTCGTGGTTATCACGCTCTAAACCAAACTCGCCCTCCAGCTTTTGGCAAATCTCGCCCAATGTTCGGTGGAACTGATAGGGCTCGTGGTAATTGCCGGTGGTCGGATTTATCTTGTTAATGGCAATGTGAATATGCAGGTTATCGGTGTCGCGGTGGACGGCACTAACGCGCTGATGGTCAGCATAACCAAGGGCAGCACAAACACGCTTTTCAATTTCCGTGAGCGTTTCATTTGATGGATTTTCACCTTGGCGAAAACTCACCAGCAGGTGAAACGTCTTGTCGCTCGTCGCTCTCGTATTTTGGAGCTGCGTTGCTTCGATTTCCAAAATCGAAGCTTCAAGCCCAAGGGCCTGGCAATTAGTGACCGCCACTTGGTCAACACGCTGTGTTTTGTCTTGCTTGTCCGTAATGTATTCAGCCAGGCCAGAGAAACTACTCTTGGCCTGGCTCCGCATTGGAACGTGTTTGGCGATCATGAGCCGCCCTCGCCATCCTCCGGTTTAGCCGCTAAATCTGCCGCCCGGCGTGGCCTGACAACGGCCCGCATTACTCCGGTCATCTGGTCTTGCGTGCGCTCGATGCGCCCCAGCAAGGCCCTGATGGTGCTCTCTCCAAAGTGCGCCGTCCTAATGTCATCAGTGAGCCAGAGTTTCAGCAAACCGCCCAAGCGGCCCAGGTCGCCATTGATGGCGGCCAGCTCGCGCACCTTCTCATAGTCCATCACACCTTGCACCGCGTAGCCCTGGCCAACAGCCAGGAGGTACGCGGACAGGCTCAGGCCCGCCGCCTCGGCGTTGGCCTCGATCCGGGCGCGTTCTTCAGGAAGGCAGTACACCTTGATAGGTGGGCTGGCCTTCCTGGTCGCGGGCTTCTTGTTGTCAGACACGGTGCAGGCTCCATGCACCTGGCGGCGGCAGCCGCCTAGCCTCGCAGAGCAGGATGCCCGTTGAGCGCCGCCAGGTGCGAATAAGGGTCAGTGAAGAGGGACAACCGCGCAGCGGGTGGGCCTACTTCACCCATCCTGCCCGCCTTACGGCGTTGTTTACTCCAAGGAAAGTTTACACCCTAGCGGGTGGAAACACAGCGTAAATCCGTTGTTTCGTGGATTTAGCGGCTGAAATCGGGCAGAATGGCGATAAAGCTACTGCATTCCTACGGCTTGACTACAGACATGCATAGCTTTACAACGAAGGAAAGCAAGGCTTTCCAACATCAACCACGGATAGGAGCAATGGCACGAAACATCACCGATGAGCTTGCAGAGTGGGAGCCGAAACAGCAGAAGCCTCGTAGGCAAGACGCTAAGGCCGTCGCATTTCTGGCGGTTCGATCTGATGTCGTTGCAGCACTGGAAGCGGGCTACTCGATGACGACGATATGGGCCTTCCTGAAAGAGAAGGGGCGCGTCTCGACCAGCTATGAAGTCTTTCGGCGGCATGTCAAACGGCACATTCGGTCTGACCAGAACAGCGGGATGAAGGGCAAGGAAACCGCGCCCTCCCCTGCTGATGCGAGTCCGGCACCGGCTCCTACATCAGCACAAACCAAAACTGCCGACACCAAGCAACCCGTCAAGGCTGCGAAAGGCATCGGCAAATTCAATTTCAATGCAGAACCCGACAAAGGAAGGTTGATATAAATGGCCAAGATTCACATGATTCTTCAAGGTAAGGGCGGTGTGGGCAAATCCCTGATTGCCGCCGTCCTCGCCCAATACATGGAGCACAAGGGCACCCCTGCCCTGTGCGTCGATACTGACCCGGTGAATGCCACATTCAAGGGTTATGAGAAGCTGAACGTGCGCCGCCTGAACATCATGGAAGGCGACGAAATCAATACTCGCAACTTCGATGCGCTGATTGAAATGATCGCCAATCACGACGGCGATGTGATTATTGACAACGGGGCCAGCTCGTTCGTGCCGTTGTCTCACTACCTGGTCAGCAACCAAGTTCCGGCGCTCCTGGCCGACATGGGGCACCAAGTGGTGGTGCATACCGTCATCACCGGCAGCCAGGCGCTGCCCGACACGCTGAACGGCTTCGCCCAGCTCGTGACCCAATACCCGGATGAATGCCAGTTCGTGGTTTGGCTGAATCCGTATTGGGGGCCGGTCGAGAGTGAAGGCAAGTCCTTCGAGCAAATGAAGGTCTATCAGGCCAACAAAAACCGTGTCTCGTCCATCATCCATATTCCAGCCCTCAAGGCGGAAACCTACGGCCGGGATTGGGCAGAGATTCAGGAAGCGCGGATTACCTTTGACGAGGCCCTGGCTCGTGATAGTTTGACCATCATGATGCGTCAGCGCCTGAAACTGATCCGGCAAGAGCTGTATGCCCAGCTCGAAAACACCACGGTGATTTGATATGGAAGGGGATCAAGACCGGATCGAGGAACTGGTTCGGGACATTGCTGCCAAGCACGGCATTGCCGTGGGCCGCGATGACCCGATCATGATCCTGCACACCATCAATGAGCGGCTGATGCGGGACACGCAACAGGCCCAGCAAACCGCCCTGGACGGCTTCAAGAGCGAGCTGGAGCTGATTTCGCACCGCTGGGGCCAGGATGCGAAGGACAAGGCCGAACGCATCTTGACGGCCGCGCTTCAGGCGAGCCGTGAAGGCATGGCCACGTCGATCAACGAGGCGGCCCGCCAGGCCGCCGATCTGCTGCGCAAGGAGCTGGCCAAGGCGACTGCTCCGGCCGTCGCGGCGGCCAGCAAGGTGCAGCGGGCCGCCTGGATCGCGTTTGGTGGGGGTTGCTTGGCCTTCCTGGCCTCGGTCGTGGCCTGGCTGGTGGCCAGGCACTGAAAGCCCCGTGAGGGGCTTATTCGGGCCTTCCCAGGCCCAGGGTTTGGCCGCGCTGGGCCTGCTGGCCCTTGTCGCGCTTGTTGGCCTGCCGCTTCTCGATCTGCTCGCGCCTGGCCTGAGCCTGCGCCTCGTCCCACTCGGCCGCAAGCTCCGGGTTCTCGGCCCTGAGCTTGCGCGTGGCCAGTTCCTCCAGCTTCGGGCCGTGGGTGCTCATGCCTTCCTTGAGACTCTGCACGCGGTCAAGGCGGGCGTGCAGGGTCTGCAACCGCGCCCGCTGGTCTTCTTGCTTGTCGCGCCAGGCGCTGCGCGTGCTGGGCAGCGAGAACGCGCCAGGCTTGTTCTGCTGCGTCTGTAGCAAGCGGGCCTCTTGCTGCTCGATGAGCGTTTCTAGACGGCTCTCGATGCGCTCAACCTGCTGCTGCTTGGCCTCAACGTGGGTTTCTAGCTCGGCCTCGTAGGTGGACGGCGAATGCCCTGCATCGCGGTCTACCTCGGCGGCCTGGTCGCGCTCCTGACCTTCTGCCTCGGTGGCCAGGGCGTTGGCGGCCACCTGGTCAAGCGCGGCGGCCTCGGTGAGCCCGCCATCGTCTGCCTGGCCAGCTCGTGGTTGACCTTCGGTGAGGCCGGGCCTTCTGAATTGTGATCGGTCGTCAATGGGGAAAATCTGCTGTTCGCGGGTGCCGCGTCGGATGCCATCCGCAACGGCATCAACGATGGTTTGCAGGTCTTCGCGCTCAAGCAGGCGGGCCTTGTTCTTCACCACGTCTGACCAAATACGCTCTACCTGGTCAGCGGTTTTATTGAGCGGGCCGTCGATACGCTCGGCGGCAAGGCAAAGAACTTCCTCGGCCTTCATCAGCTCGCTTTGACCGGCATAGGCTTTATCGACCGTGGCCCAATCGCCTTGCAGCGAAGGGGATTGCCGGGCGGTGATGATTACTTCGAGAAGATCGCGCTTTTCGCTGCCGGTGAAGGTGAGGGTTCCGTAGTGTCCGAGGGCTTCGTGTTGGAGGGACTTTCGGAGGTCTCCAACGTCACGAAAGTTGGCAAGGGGTAAATGGACTTCCCCGCGTTTCGGTAAGAAGGCACCTTTGATGGTGCCAACGGCTTCGATGCTGGCTTTGTTTCCATAGAAACTCTCCTGGGTAGGTCTGTGGCTGATATTCAAACCAGAAAGGCCCGGAAATTCATTGTAGAAGGCATGAATAGCGCCGTCTGCTTGTTCTTCGGTGATGGGCATTCCTGGTGCTTTCCTCTGGTTGTTTGTGTCGGGGGGCGGCCCTCAATGGACGCTGGAAATCCTCATCTGCGCGACAGGCCGGGGGACGTAACGCCAGAAAAAAAGGATGTTCTCCTGGTGCGTGACCTTGCGTAGTTCGCCCGCTATGAACTGCTCGGCGATGTAGGTGGTGCCCAAGCCGATGGACTTGCCCAGGGTGACATTCACCAGCAACCCGTTGTGTCGAACGGTGGGCCGCAGCTCAACGCCGATGACAACGAACGCTAGCCGCTTGAGGCGGCTTGCTACGTGGCTGGCCACCGCGTCAGGCGACTCGAAATAAACGCTGGCGGTCATGACACCCCCCTTTTTTAGCTGCTAAAGGCCCCTGCTTCGGGCCTGAGTTTGAGAGACACCCTCGCTGACACTTGCGCTGCCCTTGGTGTAGGCCACGGTGTAGGACTTCCCCACCACCGCCTTGCCCTCGAAAGTGCCCGCGTCATGCGAAACAAGCTGCTTGCCAGCTTGCTGGATCACCTTGTCCTTGTCTGCATGTACCACCTGGCCCTGATAGTTCCCGTTGGTGTCGGGACGTTGGGCCGCAAACAGGTTGTAGAAACCCGGCTTCAGGTTCTGCCCAGCAGTTTCCGGTGTGACCTTGGCGTTTTGCCAAGCCCCGCCAGCGCCTTCGCTTTGCAGAACCCGTGTTCCATTCATCACCAATAGCCGCTCTCGCGCCATAGTGTTACCTTTCATCAATCATTATAGTGGTTGCCACTCGTTACAGACAACGGTAGCAACTCATTTTTTCGGTATATCCGGCCTTGATATGTCGGCTTGTCACCGGCTCGTGAGCCTCCGCGCCAGGTAGAAGGCTCCGAATGCCGCCACCGTGGTGAGCACCGAAACCCGCAACAGGTCGGCGAAGCCGGGGCCTTCGGCGCTGTCGGTCATCGTCAGAAGGCCCAGGACAAACACCGCGCCACCGGCCAGCGCGGCGATGGCCAGATTGCGCACAAGCGCCTTCCGTTCGGCCTCTACCTTCTGTCGTGTGAATTCGTATGCCATGCGTGTTCTCTGGTTGGTGGCCAGCCCTTCGTCAAGGGCCAGCCGGTTGACGATCAACCCTCAAGGAGGGCAACAAGCTGCACCTGGCCAATCTCGGCTTCAAACTCGTGGCCGTCGTCGTCGTACTTCAGCCAGGCCAGGCCGTCAGCGCTGGGGCGACGGTTAAGCAAAATGCGGCCCTGGCGGTCGTCGTGCGTCACCACAACGATGGCCTTCTTGAGCTTGGTAGGGTCTTCCTCCTTCTCCTTCTTTTCCTTGGAGTCGTCGGCTTCGCCGCCATCGGCGGCACCTTCCCCGCCCTCGCCCGCACCGGCCTGGTCGTCGGCCGCGCCGCCTTGGCCGCCGTCCTCGATGAACTCGCGCAGCAGCTTCACAGAGCCCCGCGTGATTTCCTGGCTGTCGTCAGAAAGCCAGGTGTCCACCTTCTCCGGGTCGTCCTTGTAGGCCCTCACCAGCTCGTTGATGACGGTCACATCGTTGGTGCGGCCGTTGTTGAACGCCTCGGCGATGGGGTCAGGCAAGTCCAGCAGCGCCGCATGTTGCGTGACCCAGGGGGCAGACTTGCCCAGGCCCTTGGCAATGTCGCCCTTCTTGCGGCCCTTGGCCAGCTCGCGCCCGATGAAGTTGGCGATTTCACGCGGGGTCAGCTCGTTGCGCTGAAGGTTCTCGATTACTTGGTCGTCGTCGTTGTAGTCGTTATCGACAAACGCCGGGATGGTGGCCTTGCCCGCGATCTTGGAAGCGCGGTAGCGCCGGGCACCGTGGTTGATGAGGTAGCGGCCAGGCTCGTCCTGGTTCTCGCGCACGCTGATGGGTGACTTGACGCCACGCGCTTTGATCGTGGCGGCCAGCTCGCCCAAGCTCTCGGCCGAAAAGCCGGGGTTGTCGGACTCTCGCGGCTGGTTCGGGTCTTCGTCGATCAGCGCCAGGTCAAGCTCAAGCGGCCCGCCAGTACCTGGTTGCTGGGTTTCGCCCAGCAACGCGCCCAAGTCGCCCAGGCCATCAAGGCCCAGGCCGGAAGTTGCTGCGGTCGTGCTCATTGGGAAATCTCCATCTTGGTGTAAACGTACTCGGCCAACTGGCGAACCTCTTGGGTCGCCCGGCGTGCTGCTGTCTTGCGAATCTTCCAAACCGGCATCTGCTCGCCCAGGGCCTCGGCGATGCTGTCTCGCGCACCGATGCTGAAGGGCAAGATCAACTGCGGGTAAGCCTTCTGCAACGTGGCCAGGTTGGCGACGTGGCGCGGCTTGCGGGCGTCCACCTTGTTGGGAACCATGCCGAGAAACTTCAGCTTGGGGTTCATCTTCCGAAGGTTGCCGATCACCGTCACCATCTTCTTCATGCCTTGCAGGCTGTAGGCTTCCATTTCGATGGGAGACAGCATGTAGTCAGCGGCCAGCACGGCCGAGGTCATGCCAACACCCAAGGACGGCGCGGTGTCGATCAAGCAAACATCGAAGTGCCCGGCCAAGGCCGCAATGCTCTGCCGCAAGACACCGGCAGCGGTGGCCAAGTCGGCCTTGTCCAGGTTCGCCAGGGATGCGTCAGCGGCGATGACGGCCAGGCCGTCAACGGTGCAATCACCGGCCGCCCAGGTCTTGACCTGCTCGGGGTGGGTGAACAACTGGCTTGCGTTCAAGCCGGTGTGATGGCGCTCCAGCGTGAAGCTGGCATTGCCTTGCGTGTCGAGGTCGATCACCGCAACCCGCAAGCCACGCTCCGCGAAGTCATACGCCAGGTGGCAAGTGGCAAACGTCTTGCCCTGGCCGCCTTTCTGGATCGCCGTCACGAGAGTTTTCATGCCTTTCCCTTTGCTTGCTTTGCCCACTTCTTGACCTGATACGCCTGGTGCGCCGGTAGAACCGCCGTCACCTTCACCATCCCGGCCACCGGCTCCTGTTCGTGTGCCTTCCACACCCGATTGACGGCCTGCGACACCGCGCCCTTGCTCAGTGCCAGCCTGGTCACGAATTCGGCCTGTGGCTTGCCCTCCACCAGCACGCCCCGCGCTATCTCGGCCGTCTGCGGCCCCACATTGGCCCGCGCCAGAGCCGCCTGAAACTGTTGCTCGGTCAGTCGTTTCATGTTGCTCGCTCACAGTTTTCTCCACGTTCGTTCAGTTGCTGAAATAGCGGTGCCAGCCGCCAACCCAATGCCTAGAGTTTAGCTAAACCGCGCTGTGGTGTCAACACCCTTTAGCAGCTAAACGCGGGAGTGTTCATCATCTTGGTGACAAAGCCAGCGTCCACCATCTTGCTGACCAGCTTCCCGTCAATCACCTGGAAAGCAACATATCCCTTGGCGTTATCCAGCTTGAAAACCCGAAGGTTCTTCGGCTGCTCAACCACGCGCTGCACGATCTGAACGGGCGGCGGTGCAGGGATTGCGCCAGGCATCGGCCCAGGGGCAACCGCCCCAATGGACATGACGGCCAGGCCGCACAAAGAGGCCAGGCCAGCAATGATGCTGGCCTGGATGGATGGGGACGCCAAGAGGGAGGCCGCCAGGATCACCGCGCCCAGGGCGATGAAGGTCAGCCGATTGATGGTGCTCGAAGTACGGGATGCGCTCACGGTTTTCTCCACGTTCAGGTTGATAAAGGCGGTGCCAGCCGCCAGGGAACGGGAGAAAGTTTAGCTAAACCGTGTCGGCGTGTCAAGCCCTTTTAGCGGCTAAACCGGCCTTCACCGGCTCAGGGGCACCACGCGGGCGATAAACACCAACGTAGTAATGGAGCGCAGAAAGAACCGCGAAGTGTGCGAGAAACTGCCACCCGGCATATACCCCTGGGGTGTCCCAGTAATACACCATTCGGCAGAACTGCCAGAAAACATCAATGGCAATTATCCAGCGAAGGATTCCCCAAAGTAGAACCGTCACCATCCAGATACCCAGGGCCAGGCCACCAAGCAAACCAAGTCCCTCACGGCGCTTCGTGATGGCTTTCGGTATTTCAGCGGCTCGCACGGGTGGCGGTGCCGCCTTGGGAAAGGGAATGATCCTGGCCATGTTTGACCTCCTTCGAGGATTACTGTTTAATTCTGGTGACTCTCCACGTTCGGATGAGTGGTTTGGTGTGCCAGCACCTGACCTGGTGCCCCGGCATTGTCCGGGGCATTTCACTTTCAGGGGGCATAAATCCTTTTCTCACGCTTCCAATATAGGGCACAATGCCCTAAAAGTCAAGCGGTTTAGCTGATCTTTAGCGGCTAAATTCATCCTCTGGCGTCAAATCCAAATGATCCCCAGGCCAGCGGCGTGGCACAGCAACGCCCAGGCCGCATAGGGGATGGCCGTTTCGCCCGCTGTCCATCGGCGCACCGTTCGCCCACCACCAAGACCAAGACCCAGCAAGGCCGCCGCATCGGCGCCTGAAAACTCGGCCAGGGCCAGCACTGCCTTTATCTCGTCGCCTGTTGGTGGCGTCCAGCTTTGCGCTGCGGCCAGGCACTCCGGCCTGATATTCGCGTTGCTCATCTTTCTTCCTGGCGTAATAAAACCATCACCATACCCGATTAACCCCCACCCCGGCCAGGCAGCTCCAGCCGCCCGGATCGGCGAACAAGGGCATAGCGTCTTGCTCGGCCTGGAGCTTGCGGGCGTAGGCGGCACGCTTGCGTGGCGTGTCGTTGAACTCGTAACGGCCAAAACGGGTGAAGCGCATTGCGTGCCTTCCAATGGTCTGCTCGGGTACAAACACAAACCCCGGCCAGGCCGGGGTTCGTCAGTCATCAGTCAACGGCCGCCAGGATCGTTTCCCGCTCGGCGTGATCGGCAGCGAAGGCCCGTAGGGCGATGTATTGCTCTGTCAGTGCGTCGGTGTCACCTCCGCGCTGGCTGACCTTGAACGCCAGGTGAGAAAGCGCGTACATGCAGGCGATGATGCCCGCCGCTTCCTCGGACACTTCGCCCTCGAAGTCGTTGGGCGCTTCGATCTTGACGCGGCCAATGCGAGGGGCCATGAAGTGGCCGCCGTTGGACAGGCTGTAGAACTCCCAATAGCCGCCCGTGTAGCTCTCGGTGAGCTGGCCCATCCAGTCGAACACCTCGGACTCGCCCAGGATGAAGTAGCGGCCAAACAGGCGCTCCAGAAACCCCATGCGGTCGCGGCTGTCTTCCACCTTGGTGGCAGTGATGACGGACTCAGGAACAATTGCATTCATCGGTTTTTCTCCGGTTCTGACCTTGGCGAAATGCCCGGCCTTGAGACTCAATATTAGGGCATTTTGCCCTATGTGTCAACGGATAAAACGAAATTCGCGCTCTGTTCCTGGCCCTCAATTTCTTCCTGGCGTAATCACTTGCGCCCTTTGGGCGCTGCCTTCCCATCGGTTTCCGACTTCTGAGGGACACCGGCATGTTGCAAGGCTTCCTCAAGGCGTTGCTTCTCCAGTGCCAAGCCCGCCAGTTCGCCCACCTGGCCGTGGACGCGATCCTCAAGCGCACGGCTACGTTCGCGTTCGCGCCCCAGCTCGGCATTGAGTGCCGTCAGCGTGCCTCGCAGCGTGGCCGCCTCTTGCTGGGCCTCTACAGCAGCACGGCCCGACTCGGCCCGCGCCTGGTCGGCCCGCTCGGCTTGTGCCCGCATCGCCTCCAGCTCGGCCCGCACGCTGGCCAGCGTGTCGCGCAACGCTGCCGCCTCGGCTTGCGCCTGGTCGGCCCGGCCTGCCATCGCCTTGGCGTTGTCTTGCTCGGCCTGAAGCGCCCGCGCCAGGTCATCCGCCCGATGAGCGTTGTCCTTTGCGCTTTGCTCGGCCAGGGCCATGCGCTGCTGTGCTTCTGCCAGGTCTTTGGTGACAGTGGCCAGTTGCTCGCCCTGCTCGATGCCAGCAGCCACGGCCGCATCGAGTTCGCTGGCCAGGCGCTCGCGCACCTGGTTGGCCTGGTCAAGGTCGGCGCTGACCTGTGCCGCCAGGTCTGCGGCTTGTCGGCGTTCGTCCTCCAGCTCAACCCGTGCAGCCTCAAGGGCTTCACGTTCTGACGCCAGGCGAGCGTTGGCCATGCCCAAGGCTGCGGCCCACACCTCGGCCAGCAAACCGCTGAACTTCTCGGCAACGGGTGCCGGTGGCGGCTCCTGGAGCGGCGCAGGCTGTGCCGTCCGGTCTTCTTTCCATGCAGCAACGCCCTCGCTGATGGTGGTGAAAGAGCCACCGCCCAGGGCCTTGCGCACGTTGGCCAGCGTCGGATTCTTGCCCTCGGCCACCAGTGCATCGGCCGCCGCGTAAATGTCTTCCTTGGTGATCGCCATGAGACTGTCCTTCAAAGTGAGGTTGATCGGGGTGGGTTTGTTGTATGTTGTAGATTGTATGATACTACATACACGATACAAAAGCAAGCGCGGCGTCCCTCAAAAGTCGTGATTGCTGTGCCTGGTCGGCGGCCTGGTCGTCGGCCGCCCGGCCAAGCGCGTGCAATCGGTCAGATTTGCCAACCATTGGCCTGGCCAGCGCGTGCAATCACTCAGATTTCGGCCCGTAAGCTGCCGGTGAGGTCGGCGGCCAGCTCGCCAGGCGCGTGTAATCGGTCAGATTTGCCCTGGCCAGGCCGCTGGCCAGGCTGTCGATCACGATCTATGAGGGACACCGGCCGCAGTTCGACCAGCTCGGGCCACCCACGTCTACCGGCGAGAAGGCTGCAACTCAAAATCTGAGTGATTGCACGTTGGCCACCAGCTTGGCCAGGTCGATCACGATCTATGAGGGACGGTCGCCACCTGGTGGACGTAGGCGCAGGAGAAACACGAGGCCACGCAGGAGCGCTTAAAGCGCGTGAGCTGGGCGCGAGCCCTGGGCAAGCCGTCGAAAGTGTGTTCTAGGCCCTGCCAGAGCCTTCCCAGGGCCATTTGCACCAGCAGGAAGCCAGGCGACCCCCTTCCTTGGCGTAAAACATCACAACCTTGGTGCGTCACAGGTGTTCCGAGGTGGCCACCAACGGTTGCGGTGAGACCCGCCAGGGCAACGCCCTGGCAAGCGCACAAACTTCTGAGCGGGCAACGCCCGCTCTTCGTCAGTTCTAGCGCCCAGCGGGCGCTCACGAATCAGGGGGGGATGGGAGGCCGCTTGCGGCCGGGAGGGATCGAGA
>JAIOJU010000071.1 GCA_019911765.1 Thiobacillus sp. | reverse complement strand
CCCCCATCCTCACACCCGCCCTGTCAAATCCACCACCCGGGCCACTTCCGACAACGAGGTCACACCATCCTTCACCCGCTGGATGCCATCTTCCGCTAACGGGTGGTAACCATGCTCGAAGGCCGCGCGGCGGATTTCGTGCAGGGGCGCATGGTTGGCGACCAACTCGTCGAGGGTCGGGTCCATGCGCAGCAGTTCGATCAGCGCAAGCCGGCCACGGTAGCCTTTATGGCTGCAGACCGGGCAACCCACTGCGCGGTAGATTTGCGGCGGGGTGGCCGGGTCGACGCCGAGAATGGCGGATTCATGTTCGTCGGCTGTGTAGGCCTCCTTGCAGTGCGAGCACAGCTTCCGCACCAGTCGCTGGGCAACGACGCCGATGATGTTGCCGGAGAGGATGCCGGACTGGATGCCGATATCCATCAATCGGGGAAATACGCCGAGGGCGGAGTTGGTATGCAGGGTGGTGAACACCTGGTGACCGGTCATGGCGGCGCGGAAGGCCATTTCGGCGGTGTCCTTGTCGCGGATTTCGCCGACCAGAATGATGTCGGGATCCTGCCGCATGATGGAACGGATGCCGTTGGCGAAGTCGAGCTTGAGCGTTTCGTTGACCGAGCTCTGGCGCATCAGCGTGACCGGGTACTCGACCGGGTCTTCCAGCGTCATGATGTTGACCGTCTCGTTGTTGAGGTGCGACAGCATCGAGTACAGCGTAGTGGTTTTGCCGGAGCCGGTCGGGCCGGTCACCACCAGGATGCCCTCGGGACGCGCCATCATCAGCTGCAGTTCGCGCAGCGCCTCGGCGGTGAAACCCATCTGCTCCAGCGGCATGATGGATTTCTCGCGGTCGAGAATACGCAGCACCAGGTTTTCGCCGTGGATGCCGGGCTGCGACGAGACGCGGAAATCGATCGGCCGGCCATTCAGCGTCAGCGACATGCGGCCGTCCTGCGGCGCGCGCGTTTCGGCGATATTCATGCCGGACAGCACCTTGAGCCGCACCAGAATCCCCGGCCAGTAGGTCTTGTGCAGGCTGCGGATCTGTTCCAGCACGCCGTCGATGCGGTAGCGGATGCGCAGGAAGGCGTGCTCGGGTTCGAAATGGATATCGCTCGATTCGCGCTTCACCGCGTCGGTGAGCAGTGCACCGACCAGCCGCACTACCGGCTGGGTGTATTCCTCGGTTTCGGGATTGAGGCTGGCGTAATCGACTTCGCCGGTCTCGATTTCGCGCAGGATGCCGTCGAGCGAGAGGTCGAAGCCGTAGAACTTGTCGATGCATTCGAGCAGTTGCGCTTCGGCCGCCAGCAGCGTGTCGATTTCAAGCTGGCCGCCCAGCGAAGCTTTCAGCTGATCGAGCGCGACCACGTTGAACATGTCGGTCGTTGCCAGCGTCAGGATGTTGCGCGCCGCATCGTGAGCGATCGGCAGCAGATGGTGGCGGCGGGCGAATTCCTCGGGCACCAGTTGCAGGGCTTCCGGGTCGGCCACCACCTGCGTGAGGTCGATGCCCTGGCTGCCGAGCGCATTGGCGAGCTGGTCGCGCAACACCGCCTCGGTCATGAAGCCCAGCGCGACGAGCTGGCGACCGATCGGCAGGCCGGTGGCTTTCTGTTCCTTCAGACCGATGCGCAGCTGGTCCAGGGTAATGAGCCCCTGTGAGACCAGGGTTTCGCCCATGCGGAGTTTTTTACGGCGCTCCATAGCGTGACCTTATCGCGCCGATTTCAACTGCTGCACGCGCGTTACGGCCTGGGCACGGTCGAAACGGTGAACCCCGCCGCTTGCGAGCGCCTTTTCGTAATAGGTACGTGCGGCAGCGAACTGACTTAGCTGGTCGAGACTGACGGCCAGATTGAAGGCGTAATCGGCATTGTCGGGTGCGCTGCGCCAGGCCTCGAAGTAGGCAGCCTGGGCATCGTTCCAGCGTTTCTGGTCAGCGTAAAGATTGCCCAGGGTTTGATACAGGTGCGGGCTGGGATCGCGTTCGATCAGCATTTTCAGGCGGCTTTCCGTCGCCTGGCTGTCGGTGTTGCCGAGCAGGTCGAGCAGGGCGCCCTGGGCGGTGGCATTCAGCGGATCGATATCCAGCACGTCGCGATACAGGCGCTGGGCATCCGCATCGCGTTTCTGCGCGCTGGCAATCGCGGCCAGTCCAAGCAGTGCGTCCACATTGCGGCCACGTGCGGCGATCTGGCTGTAGAGACGTTGCGCTTCGGCGAGCGCACCGCGCTGATAAGCAGCGTAGGCCTGGCTGAGTACCGTGCTTTGGGTGTCGGGCTGGAACACGGGTCGTGTCGCAGATGGCGGGGCGGGTCTGCGTGTGGGGGCCTCAACATTCGGCGGAGTCAGGGAGTCCGTGTGCACGTCCGGAGTTGCCGGGCTGGGCGGCGCGATAGCCGGTTCCGGTTGTGGGCCGGGCATGGCGAACGAGGGTGCAGGCAAGGGCGTATCCGGAAGCGGCGGCGGCAAAGCGGGTTGGGCTGGTTCGACTGCAGGGGCGGCGGGTGCCGCCGTATTCACCGTGGGCACTGGCGTGGCTGTCTGCGGTTGCAGTTCAAAGTAAAGATAGATTCCGTAGCCCACCGCAACCAGTGCGGCCAGCAGTGCGGTGAGCGGAACCAGCGAGAGTTGTGGCCAGCGGAAATTTGGCCTGCGGGATGCCTTGGGCGTGAGTCCGCTGCTGCCAAACAACAGCCCCGGCGGCTCAACCCATTCGCGCGCCGTGGCCGTGCCGGGTTCAAGGACAGGTTCCAGTTCGAGGTGACCATCGATCCGCTCATCCGGACCAAACCGGTCGACATCCGGCTTGTCCGCGGTCGCGGATTCGGCCTGTTTCAATGCTTTGAGCAGGAGGCTCAAGGACTGCTCCGCGCGCTGGGCAACAGGCGCTGGAACTGGCGCAGTTCGTCGCTTTCCAGCGAGGGGTTGGTCACCACGACTGGGCGCAGAAAAATTACCAGTTCGGTCTGATTGTTGATGCGCTCATGCTGGCCGAATACTGCGCCAACACCTTCGGGGCGTGACAGGCCGGGCAGGCCGTCACGTGAGTTGTTGGTGTCGTCCTGAATCAGTCCGCCGAGGATGACGGTCTGGCCGCTGCGAACTTGCAGCATCGATTCCATTTCACGCACCTGAATGACCGGTACGCTGCTATTGATGTTCTCTTTTTTCAACTCGGGGTTGGGGTCTTGCACAGATCCGACCTGGCGAGAAATGGTTGGACGAACCGTGAGTGAGACCATGCCGTTTTCATTGATCTGCGGCAAAACGGACATCACCACGCCGACAGGTACTGTTTGCGGAGTGGTCGTGAAAGTGGTGGTGGTGTTGTTGGCATTCTGGTTGGTATCAGCCTTGACTGTGAAGTACACCAGGTTGTTGACCACCTTGAGCAATGCAGTCTGGTTATTCAGGGCCATCAGCTTGGGACTGGAAAGTACCTTGGTATTGCCATAGGACTCAAGAAGGTCGATGGCAGCCTTGAACCCATTGTTTCCGTTGTAAGTGGCCTGGATAAATGGCGCAAGCGTATCGGCAAGCGGATTTGATTTGCTGCCGCTGACGCCGCCGACCGTGCTGATTTGCCAGCCAATAGCGCCTTGCAGGGCACGTGACCAGTCGATGCCGGCACGATATTGGTCCTTGAGGCTGACTTCAACAATGGTCGCTTCAATCAATACCTGCCGCTGTGTGGCGTTCGTGACGCGATCGAGGTATTGCTGCACCAGTTCTTGCTGTTTGGCGGTGCCCAGTACAGAGACCGTGCCAGCCATCGGATTGACTGCAACATCGTATTTTCCATCGCCGACAGGCTGGTTGGCGAATGCGGCAGTGAACAGGTTGGCTGCGCCTGCCCCCGCCTTGCTGGCGGCCTCGGCTTGCGATACCCGTTCGGCGCGTGCAACTTTTTCGGCATCCAGCCGGGCGGCGCGTTCGTCGTTGCTCTGGGTGACGGCGCGGGTGCCAGCGAGAATGGTGCGGATGTTGTCGGCCAGAACGGTCCACAGGTCGTTGTTGGACTGGCTGGCCACGGTCGTGGTGGAAGAGTTCCCTCCTGTCGAACTGGATCCGCCTGCAGCGCCCACGCTACCGCCGGTGCTGGCGATCTGCGCGGCCACGCCGACGCTGGACGTTGTGTTGCGTGCAACGTTCACATAGTTGACGCTGTAGGTTTTGACGTAGGGGGTGTCGGGCATGATCGACACGGTACGGCCGTTCATTTCGTAGCGCAGGTTTGCCTGCCGGGCGATGCGATCGAGTATGGCGGGCAGCGGTTCCTGTACCGCATTGAGGGAGACCTTGCCGGCGATGCCTGGATGCAGGTCGATGTTGTACTGGGTGTCGCGTGCGATTGAAAACAGCAGGTCCTTGACCGGCACGTCGTTGACCACCACGGTGTAGGTCGGTATCGGTGCGCTGGCCCGGGGCGCGGCCAGGGTGGGTACGGACTTGACGGGTTCCGGAGGGGGACTGACGGGTGCCGCCGTCTGGCTGGGCTGGCTGATGTGGCCGGGCGAGGTATCAAACGCCTGCGGCGGCACGCAGCCGCCCAGCAGCACGAGGCTGGACAGTGCCAGGTGCGTCATTGCGGAGCGTTTCAACACAGCATTCATCATGATCCTGTAGGTAAGACTACGGTGCGCATTTTGCCAACCGTGCGCAGAAACGGGGTGTTTGCTGGCGAACCAGGCAGCGTGCGTAATGCCGCCATGGCTGTCTCACGGTTGGGGAATTCACCCACCAGGATCATCCAGGCGGGTGTGCCCCGGCTCAGGCCATGTAACACGCGCACCGGTTTCGGGGTGGCGTGAAGACCCTCCAGTAATACGGCTGCCTGAGCGGCTTCTTTAGCCGCAGCGACTTGAATGACGTGGGTGCCGGTCGCGGCGGTGGCG
>JAIOJU010000070.1 GCA_019911765.1 Thiobacillus sp. | reverse complement strand
TCGGCGTGACGCTGACCATGGCCGGCGTTTACCGCGGCATGGTCGATGATGCCAAGGTGCTGTTGCATGCGGTCAATGCCGATGTCTGGGTGGTGCAGCAAAACACGCTGGGCCCGTTTGCCGAGCCGTCGAACGTGCCGGACGATCTGTATCGCGCGCTGCTGGGATTGGAGGGGGTGGCGCAGGCCGGCAACGTGTCGTATCTCACCATGCAGGTGTCGCGCCGGAACCAGTCACAACGCGTGATGGTGGCGGGATACGAGGCGGGTCAGCCGGGCGGGCCGGCGTTTCTGGTTGCCGGTCGTCCGATCGGCCGCGCCCACTACGAGGCGGTGGCCGACGTCAAGACCGGGTTTGCCGTCGGCGACGTGGTGCGCATCCGCCGCAACGATTACACCGTGGTCGGGCTGACCCGGCGCATGGTGTCGTCCAACGGCGATCCGATGCTGTTCATTCCGCTGAAGGATGCGCAGGAAGCCCAGTTCCTGAAAGATAACGACGCCATCGTCGAGGACCGCCAGCGGCTAGCCGCCAATCCGGCGATCAACCGTCCCGGGCAGTCCGGCGTGCTCGATGCGGTGCAGGCGATCCAGACCTCCAGCCACAAGGTCAACGCGGTGCTGCTGCGCGCGCAGCC
This sequence comes from Thiobacillus sp., assembly GCA_019911765.1. Classification (GTDB taxonomy): domain Bacteria; phylum Pseudomonadota; class Gammaproteobacteria; order Burkholderiales; family Thiobacillaceae; genus Thiobacillus. Next base: position 10,730 of record JAIOJU010000070.1, on the reverse strand, counting down.
GGGGACCGATGCGCGCGTGCTGGCCGACAGCATTGCACGCTGGCAGCGCTACACCGCCTATACGCGCGATGACATGGAAGAGATTCTGGTGGCCAAGCTGATTGCCACCGCCGCCAAACAGATCGGCCTGTTTCTGGTCATTCTGGCAATCGTGAGCGCAGCCATTGTCGCGTTCATCATCTATACGATGACGCTCGGCAAGATCAAGGAAATCGCCGTGCTGAAACTGATCGGCACCAAGAACCGCACCATTGCCGCGATGATCATGCAGGAGGCGCTGGGCCTGGGCGTGATCGGTTTTTTTGTCGGCAAGTTTGCCGCCACTTTGTGGGCACCGGTGTTCCCGAAATACGTGCTGCTCGAAACCGGCGATGCCGGGCGCGCCTTCGTGCTGACACTGGTGGTGTGTGCGCTGGCCTCGGTGCTGGCGATCCGCGCCGCGCTCAAAATTGACCCGGCGGAGGCGATCGGTGGCTGAACAGGAACAACCCGCGATTCTCATCGAAGGCATCACCAAGCGCTACGGCAGCGGCAGCACGGCGGTCGATGCGCTCAAGGGTGTCGACATGACCGTTTATCCCGGCGAGGTGGTGGGACTGATCGGGCCGTCCGGATCGGGCAAGACCACGTTGCTGAAATGCCTGGGCGCGGTGATCGAGCCGACTACCGGCAAGTTCACCCTTGGCGGCGAGGTGATTTACGACAATGGCTGGAAGACCAATGATTTGCGTGCGCTGCGGCGTGACCGCATCGGCTTCGTGTTCCAGGCCGCGTATCTGATACCGTTTCTCGATACCACCGACAACGTCGCATTGCTGCCGATGCTGGCTGGCGTACCCAATGCCAGGGCGCGCGAAATCGCGCTGGAGATGCTGACCGCGCTCGATGTGCAGCACCGCGCGCAGGCACGCATTCCGGAACTCTCCGGCGGCGAGCAGCAGCGCGTGGCGATCGCGCGGGCGCTTGCCAACAAGCCGCCGATCATCCTCGCCGACGAGCCGACCGCCGCGCTCGACAGCGTGCGCGCGCTGACCGTGGTCAAGATTCTCAACCAGCTGGCGCAGGAATTCCGTATCGCCATCATCGTCGTCACCCACGACGAAAAGATCATCCCGACCTTCAAACGCATTTACCATATCCGTGACGGCAAGACCTACGAAGAAGCAGGAGAAGGAAGACCGCTATGAAACTGACTTTTCTCGGTGCCGCGCGTGAAGTGACCGGCTCCAGCTATCTGGTGGAACACGAAGGCGTACGCTTCCTGGTCGATTGCGGCATGTTCCAGGGCGGGCGCGAAACGCGCGCCAAGAACCACCAGGCGTTCGCATTCGACCCGGCAACGATCGATTTTGTCCTGCTCACCCATGCCCACATCGACCATTCGGGCCTGCTGCCGCGGCTGGTTGCACTGGGATTCAAGGGCGTGGTGCATACCACCCGTGCCACCTGCGACCTGCTTGCGGTGATGCTGCCGGATTCGGCGCATATCCAGGAGAAGGAAGCGGAATACGCCAACCTGCGGCGCTTCCGCAAAGGCCTGGAGCGCAAGGACAAGCGCGGGACCGCGCCGCGAGAAAGTGCGCCGCTCTATACCGTGGCGCAGGCCTACGCGTCGCTCAGGCAGCTCAACCCGGTCGATTACGATCTGGAGATCGCGCCGCACCCGCAGGTGCGCTGCACCTTCCGTGACGCCGGCCACATCCTTGGCTCTGCCATCGTCGAGGTCTGGGTGGGCGAAGGCAAGCGCCGCCGCAAGTTCGTGTTTTCCGGCGACCTCGGCCAGCCGGCGCGCCCTCTGCTGCGTGACCCCACGCCGATTCAGGACGCCGATTACCTGCTGGTCGAATCGACCTACGGCAACCGTGAACACAAGAGCATGGAGGCGACGCAGGACGAACTGGTCGAGGCGATCAACGACACCATCGAAAGAAAAGGCGGCAATGTCATCATTCCCGCCTTTGCCGTGGGCCGCACCCAGGACATGCTTTATCTGCTGGCCGACCTGACCCGGCAGGGGCGCATCCCCAAACTATCGGTATTCGTCGATTCGCCAATGGCCACCGCTGCCACCGAAATCACCTACAAGCACATGGAATTGCTGGATGCCGAAACGCATGCGCTGATGGGCAAGCACGGCGGTGCAGCGCATTTCCGCAAGCTCAATTTTGTCGAGAGCGTTGAAGAATCGAAGGCGCTCGACCGCATCACCGGCGGCGCTGTCATCATCTCGGCCAGCGGCATGATGGAAGCCGGGCGCATCAAATTCCACCTGCGCGCCAACCTGGGGCGGCGCGATTCCACCATTCTGGTTACCGGCTTTCAGGCCGCCGGCACCTTCGGCCGCCGTCTGGTCGATGGCGCCAAACGGGTGCGTCTGCTGGGTGAGGACATTCCGGTGCGCGCCGATCTCTACACGCTGGGTGGACTGTCGGCCCATGCCGACCGTACCGCACTGCTAAGCTGGCTCGGACACTTCCGCAACAAGCCGCGGCGGGTGTTCGTGGTGCACGGCGAGGAAACCGTCGCAACCGGGTTTGCGGAAGATTTACAGAAGCAGTTCGGCTGGGAGGCGATGGCGCCTTCACCCGGCGATAGCGTTATTCTTGATCAGGTCGATAGCCGATGATATTCAGCCGCCATCTGTGCAGCTACACGCCCTTGGCCTTGTTGTGTGCGGGCCTGATCGGGCAGTCGCACGCTGCATCGATTTCCGAATGGGAAGGATGCAGCCCGATTCCCGCGGATGTAGAACGGCTGGCGTGTTACGACCGCGTGTCCGGGCGCTCGCAACCTGCAGTCGAGCCTGTTTTTCCGGCCAGTGATTTAATCGAGCCGCAGACTGATTCTTCATCAGCAATGACCGAACCCGCACCAGTCGGGCCGAAACTGCTCTCGGCGCTGTCGCGCCACTGGGAACTGGACGATGAAGCCAAACAGGGCGCATTCCTGTTCCGGCCGCACCATGCCAACTATTTCCTGCCGCTCAAATACAGCAGTTCGCCCAACAACACCCCCTTCCAGGGCACGCTTATCCAGCCTGACCTGGGGCTCGACAAACTCGAGACCGAATTGCAGCTGAGCTTCAAGATCAAGGGCATGGAGGGCGTGTTCGGTCACGATAACGTCGACCTGTGGTTTGGCTATACGTCAACTTCATTCTGGCAGGCCTACAACACCAGTATTTCGGCGCCGTTCCGGGAAACCAACTACGAGCCGGAGATGATGCTGGTGTTTCGCACGAACTATTCGCTGGGTGGGTTTCGGGGGCGCTTCATCAACCTGGGACTGGCGCACCAGTCGAATGGCCGCAGCGAAGGCCTGTCACGGAGCTGGAACCGGGTGTACACCCAGTTTGGATTCGAGCGCGACAACCTGGCGCTGCTGATACGGCCCTGGGTTCGGCTGCCCGAAAGCGATGGCGATGACGACAATCCGGACATCGAGGATTACATGGGCCACGGCGATGTGCTCGCGGTGTACCGCAAGGGCCGCAACGCCTATTCCCTGCTGCTGCGCAACAACCTCAGGACATCGGATAACCGGGGCGCGCTGAAGCTGAACTGGAGTTTTCCGCTGGTTGGCCGCCTGAAAGGCTACGTGCAGTATTTCAACGGTTATGGTGAGTCGCTGATCGACTACAACCACAAGCAGCAGTCGTTCGGTTTTGGGGTCAGCCTGACCGAAGGCATGTAGCCGTTAGGGTGTGTTCGGCAAGGCCTGTTCGATGAGCTGTTTCACGTATTTCGCCGGGATGGCGTAGGTGATGCCGCTGGGAGCGGATAGCGCCGCTTCCTTGGCGCCCTTCACGTACACGGAATTGACCACGCCCAGCACCTCGCCGGTCTCCGGGTGCCACACCGGGCTGCCGCTGTTGCCGGGATAGGCAATGGCATCAAGCTCAAACACTTCGTAGGGATCTCTTGCCTGCTTGACGGCACGCACATTCAGCTGCGTGGTATTCAGCATCGGCGTGAAAATGGGAATGATGGCGGCGAGGCCGGCACGGTGGGTGCTTGGATTAAGCCCGAGTACCGAGCCAATCGGGAAACCGGTGAAATAGAGCTGCCAGCCTTCGCGTGCGCGGTCCGAATCGCCGATCTTCAATGTGGGAATCGGGTCGCCGGAAATTTTCAGCAAGGCCAGATCGCGCGCCTTGTCGGTGGCGACGATTTCGGCGGCACGCACGGATATCTGGCGGTCATGTCCAAGAAACACGGCATGGATTTCCTTTTTTTCGCTGTTGAGCGGCTTGCTGAAGGTATGGGCGCACGATATGACATAGTGCCCGTCCAGCACGGCAAATCCGGTCCCCATCAGATTGGCACGTGGGCCGCCAGTCGGGTTGAAGGTGCCCACCCCGACCACGCCGGGCTTGATGCTCAGCAGCATATCCGACACGTCGGCCAGCGCAGGCGTGCTGAACAGTAGTACGGCCAGCACCCAACTGGTATGCGGTTTGCTGATGAACTGGCGTGCAAGCAAACGGACCCGGTCGGGCATCGCAGCGCAAATTCGATACAATCCGGGCAGTAGCATAGACAGACTATTCATAAGGGAATCCAAGCATGAGCGTTGTTGCGGTTGTTGGGCTGGGTTATGTGGGGCTGCCACTGGCGGTGGAATTCGGCAAGAAAATGACCACCATTGGCTATGACCTTTCGGTTGAAAAAATCGAACAGTACCGCCGATTCTGTGACCCTACTGGCGAAGTATCAACGGATGACCTCAAGGCTGCCACGCAGCTTACCGTGACCACCGATCCGTCCGACCTGGCCCAAGCCGACTACATCATTGTCGCCGTGCCCACGCCCGTTGACGAGGCACATATCCCCGATTTTTCACCGCTGGTCGGCTCCAGCACCACCGTCGGCAAGCACATGAAAAAGGGTGCCACCGTGGTGTACGAGTCCACAGTCTACCCCGGTGCCACCGAAGAGATCTGTATTCCGATTCTGGAAAAGCTGTCCGGGATGAAGTGGCTACAGGATTTCCATGTTGGCTACTCGCCCGAGCGGGTGAACCCCGGCGACAAGGAACGCACCATCACCAAGATCGTGAAAGTGGTGTCGGGCGACGACGCCGCGACGCTGGACAAGGTGGCGGCGCTGTACGAGTCCGTCATCACCGCCGGCGTGCACCGCGCCAGTTCGATCAAGGTGGCCGAGGCCGCCAAGGTGATCGAGAACACCCAGCGCGACCTCAACATCGCGCTGATGAACGAGCTCTCGCTGATCTTCCACCGGCTCGGCATCGATACGCTGGAAGTGTTGAAGGCCGCCGGCACCAAGTGGAACTTCCTGCCCTTCCGCCCCGGCCTGGTCGGCGGCCACTGCATCGGTGTCGATCCCTATTACCTGACCCACAAGGCCGACATGCTCGGTTATCACCCGCAGGTCATCCTCGCCGGGCGCCGCATCAACGACGGCATGGGTGCCTACGTGGCGCAGGAAACGGTGAAGAACATGATCGCCAACGGTGTGCAGGTGAAGGGTGCCAAGGTCAACGTGCTGGGTCTTACCTTCAAGGAAAACTGCCCCGACCTGCGCAACTCCAAGGTCGTCGACGTCATCCGCGAACTGCTATCCTTTGGTTGCGATGTGCATGTGCATGATCCACTGGGCGAATCGAAGGAAGCCGAACATGAGTATGGCATCCGCCTCACCGCATGGGACGATTTGCCAAAGTGCGATGCCATCGTCGCCGCCGTGTCGCACAGCGAATATCTGGAAAAGAGCTTTGCTGACCTAACCGCCAAACTGAAACAAGGCGGTGCGTTTACCGACGTGAAATCGGCCTACGATCCGGACACGGTCAGGGCTGCAGGCTTTGCGCTCTGGAGACTGTAATGACGGCATTTGATGCGTTGAAAAAGACGCTCGCAGCCGAGCCCAAAACCTGGCTGGTGACCGGCGTCGCCGGTTTCATCGGCAGCAATCTGGCCGAAGCCCTGCTGCTGCTCGACCAGCGTGTCGTCGGTCTCGATAACCTGGCCACCGGCCACGAAAAGAATCTGGCCCAGGTGCAGGCCAGCGTCGGTGCCGAGCGCTGGGCGCGCTTCAGCTTCACGCGCGGTGACATCTGCGATATCGATACCTGCCATGCCGTCTGCAAGGGGGTCGATTACGTGCTGCACCAGGCTGCACTCGGTTCGGTACCACGCTCGCTGGAAGACCCGCTGACCACCCACGCGGCCAACAATACCGGATTTCTCAATATGCTGGTGGCGGCGCGCGACGCGAAAGTGAAGCGCTTCGTCTACGCAGCCTCCTCTTCCACCTATGGCGACCATCCCGGCCTGCCCAAGGTCGAGGACGTCATCGGCAAGCCGCTCTCCCCCTATGCCGTGACCAAGCTGGTGAACGAACTGTATGCCGATGTATTCGGCCGCTGTTACGGCATGGAGTCGATCGGCCTGCGCTACTTCAATATCTTCGGCCGTCGCCAGGATCCCAATGGTGCTTACGCGGCGGTGGTGCCCAAATGGGTCGCCAGCATGATCCACAACGAGCCGGTCTACATCAACGGCGACGGCGAAACCAGCCGCGATTTCTGCTACATCGACAACGTCATCCAGGCCAATCTGCTCGCCGCCACCAGCCAGCATGCGGACGCAGCCAACCAGGTCTACAACGTCGCGGTCGGCGACCGCACCACGCTGAACCAGCTGTTCGAGGCGATCCGCAGTCTGCTGGTGCCGAAGTTTGCCCATCTCGCCGACTTCAGGCCGGTCTACCGCGATTTTCGCGCCGGCGATGTGCGCCACTCGCTCGCCGACATATCCAAGGCCCGCACGCGCCTGGGCTATGAACCCACACACCGTATCGGTGAAGGCCTGGCCGAGGCAATGGCGTGGTACGTAGGGGAGTTGGGTTAAGGCCAGGTTTTATGGACACCAGTTTGCTGCGGCAGTTTGTACCGCTTAATGCCTTGTCGCTTCTGACGCTGAACGCGCTGGCGGCACAAACCGAGGAGGTCAGCTTGCCAAAGGGCCGGGTGGTTTTCCGGCAGGGTGACGACGATCCCTGGTTGTATTTTCTGCTTGAAGGTGAAGTCCTTTGTCAGGAACCCAACAGTGCGCCCCGCACTATCCGGACGGGCAGCGAGCAGGCACGCCACGCCTTGTCGCGTACCCATCCGCGGGATTGCAGTGTCGTGGCGGCCTCTTCTTTCGTGCGGCTGATTCGCGTGGACGAGAATTTGCTGGAGTCGTGCCTGGGTGCGGACCAGGCTGCAGCCTACGAGGTTTTCGAATACGACGGCAGCGAGGATCCTGCCTGGATGATGCACATCCTGTCCAAGCCGGCCTTTCGCAAGATCCCGCCCGCCAACGCCAACACCATGTTTGCACACTTTGAACCGCTGCATGGCAAGGCGGGCGATGTCGTCATCCAGCAAGGCGAGCATGCGGATTACTACTACCTGATCCGCTCGGGTCATGCTCAGGTGTCCCGTACCACGCCTGATGGCGTTTCCATGGTCCTGGCCGATCTTGGTCCAGGCGATGGGTTTGGCGAAGAAGCACTGCTGACTGGCGAGCTTCGAAATGCCAGTGTCACCCTGCGGAGCGACTGCGTGCTGATGCGCCTGTCGAAGCAGGATTTCGATTCATTGCTGAAAGCGCCGTTGGTGAAGAGTATTGACCTGAACGATGCACGTCACTTGATCCAGGAGGGTGCTCAACTGGTGGATGTGCGGCTGGAAGAAGAGTTTCAAGGCGGGACTTTGCGCGACAGCCTGAATCTGCCTTTGTACCTGTTGCGCTTGAAAGCCCAGTCGCTGGATCCGCAAACAAAATACATTCTCTTTTGCCAGCATGACCAGCGCAGCAGCGCGGCCGCATTTCTGCTGGCCCAGCGCGGACTCGATACCTATGTTTTGAGGGGAGGGCTGGCGGGAATCAAGCCGGGCGAGGGCGTGAGTCCTTAGCGATACGGCCCAGACGAATCTTGTGCCGCAGCACAGGGCGCGCCAAATTCCAAGCCCGGCTTCATTACCGTGAATTTCGTTCCTGTGATGTGCACCATGCATTTGCCGGCATTACCAGGACCTGCACGTGTCTGGGTCATGCACTCAGGCACTGTATTGGCAAGGGCCTGGCCGAGGCAATGGATTGGTGGGCGCAGGATTCGGGTCAAGCCTGAACGTGCATCGGCAGGCGAAAGATGTGTAGTAATGTATGCTAATGAGTGACGAACACGAATTGCTCGAGACGAAAGCCGAGACCAGACAGGGCGCGCTGAATATTTTGCTGCGGCGGATGCAGAGCGAGAGCGATTTCCCTGCCCTGTCCGAGGCTATCAGCGACATCAACCGCATTGCCTCCTCCGACCGGGAGGGTGTCAATGCGCTTTCCAACACCATCCTCAGGGACTTTGCGCTGACCAACAAGTTGCTGAAGCTGGTCAATGTCGCATATTACAGCCAGGTCGGCGGCGGTTCGATCAGTACCATTTCACGCGCGGTGGTGGTTCTGGGGTTCGATACGGTACGGTCGATCGCCCTCAGCCTGATCCTGTTCGACAACCTGGAAAACAAGGGGCATGCCCAACAGTTGAAGGAAGAATTCGTCAAGGTGCTATACGCTGGCATGCTGGCGCGCGAGATGGCGAGCAATGCGCAGGTGAAGGATGCGGAGGAGGCCTTTATCGGCGCCATGCTGCACAACCTGGGACGCATGCTGGCCATGTTCTATTTTCCCGAAGAAACTGCAGTGATCCGGCAGCGTGTCATGGAGAATGGATTGAGCGACGCCAGAGCATCGGTCGAAGTACTGGGGCTCTCGTTCGAGGGCCTGGGAATGGGGGTTGCCCGCAACTGGGGGTTTCCGGATCAACTGGTGCAGACCATGAAAGTGCTCCCGGAAGGGAAGGTCAGAAAAAGTGCCAACAATATCGACAGACTGCAGACGCTTGCGGCTTTTTCCAATGAGTTGTGTGAGATTGTTCTTGGCACGCCAGATGCGGATCGTGGCAAGGTGCTGGCCAAATTCATGACACGATTTGGTGACAGCCTGGCGATTACGGAAAAGCAGCTCGCCGGACTGATGGAAAAATCGATGCAGGATATTGCCCAGTTCGCCCTGGCCGTGAAGGTGAATCTGAAGCAGAGCACTTTTGCGCAGCAGGCATCGAAATGGGCGGGGATGGCTACAGTACCGGGCGCGGCACCCGTGCCGGAGTCTGATCCGGACAGCACGCAGGGCGAGGGGCCGGAGGCCCGGGCGGGGCTGGAAGCCAATGTGTTGCGCGAACATGCACCCATACTGGAAACGAATCCTGACGAAAACGCCAGCACGCCACAGCAGCTTACCAGCGAAAAGTCCCAATCCATTCTGACCTCGGGGCTGCAGGACATCAGCAATTCGCTGATCGACGACACCGTTTCCGTCAACGACATCCTGCGCATGATCCTGGAGGCGATGTATACCGGCATGGGGTTTACGCATGTGGTGTTGTGCATCAAGGATGGGCGCCGCAACACGATGAGCGGCAAGTTCGGCTTCGGCGAGGGGGTGTCGAGCCTGATCAAGTCATTCGATTTTTCCCTGGCGGAGAAGCCGGATGTATTTCTCGTCGCACTGCAGAACAATTCCGATATTCTCATCACTGACATCGACGACGCTAAAATCGCAAGCCGGATCCCGGCATGGTATCGGCAGAACGTTGCGGCTCGAACCTTCGTGCTGTTTCCGATCATTGTCAAAGGCAAGCCGATCGGCCTGATCTATGCCGACCGGCCCGGCCCCGGCGAGATCACGATCCCGGAGAAAGAGCTTTCGCTGCTCAAATCGCTGCGCAACCAGGCCGTTCTGGCAATCAGACAGTCCCTTTAAGTCTCTTCCGACCAGACGGGATACGGCACTGTCACAACAAGACGTCAGCATGGAATTCGGCATAATGGCGCCATGACGTTTTCCCGAGCCGCCTTCCGTTTTTTCGCTGGCCTGCTGCTTGCAGGCCTTGTCGTTTCTGCCCGCGCGGCCGAATTTCCTGCCGCCTTCACCGCAGCCCTCAAACAGGCGGGCATCCCGCTCGGAAATGTTGCGCTCGTGGTGCAAGCGCTGGACGCAGCGGAGCCCGTGCTTGCTCACAATGCCGAGGCGGCGATGAACCCGGCTTCAGTAATGAAACTGGTGACAAGTTTTGCAGCCTTGAATCAGCTTGGCCCCGGGTATGTGTGGACGACCGAACTGTGGGCGGATGGTCCGATAGCGGACGGGATTCTGGCTGGCAATCTCATCATCAAGGGCACGGGCGACCCGACGTTGACACTGGAGCGCTTGTGGTTGTTGCAACGCGAGCTGCGCGCGCACGGGGTGCGGCATATTCGCGGCAATCTGGTGCTCGATCTGAGCCATTTCGATTTGCCGGAGATGGACCCGGGCGCTTTCGATGGCGAGCCGCTGGCGAAATACAATGCAGTACCGGGCGCACTGCTGGCCAATTTCAATGCAATCACCTTGCGCTTGAAGCCGGAGAGCGAGCATGTCCAGATCACGCCGGATATTGCCTTGCCTGGCGTGGTGCTCGACTCGCAGGTGCGTTTGCAAGACACGGTGGGGTGCGGCAACTGGAAAGATGCGATCACGCCTTCGGTGTCTGATGGGCGAGGCATGGCACTGGAGATTCGTGGGGACTACGCACGGGGCTGTGGCGAGCAAACCCTGACGCTTAACCTGTTTGATCCCGCGACCACATTCGATTTTATTTTTCGCGGGCTGTGGGCGGAAG
>JAIOJU010000069.1 GCA_019911765.1 Thiobacillus sp. | reverse complement strand
CCTGTGTTCCGATTCATGCCGGTGGGTGACTTCCGCCAGTTCGTCGTGCTCGCGTTGTTCGAGGCGCTTTTGCTGGATGGCCACCTGCGCCAGATGGCGCTGTTCCAGCATGCGAAATGCTTTCACGCGCTGGTCCACCTGCATCCATTCGGCCAGTCGTGCCTGCCACTCGCGGTGCGCGTCATCGATCGCCGCCTGCGCGACCTGCAACTCAAGCGCCTGCGCGTGCTGCAAACGGTTGCTCTCCTGCAGTTGCTCGGCGCTCACCCCGCCGCGCAGTTCGACCGCCAGGTGCGCAATATGGGCGTCGCGCAGGCCTTTCAATTGCACCAGGCGCCCCCGCGCCCGCAGCCAGACACCATGCGCCAGTTTGACTGCGCGCGCCTGCGTCTCGCTTTCCCGCTCGGCCAGCTGCAGCACCCGCGCCAGTGCAAACGGCTTCATGCCAGCACCTCATCCAGACCGGCACGGGCCGCATCCAGCGTGGCATGTTCCCGCATGCCCTGCATCAGGTAACCCTGCATCTTCGGGTACAGGCGCACGCCCTCGTCGAGCACCAGATCGGCGCCGGGCACGTAGGCGCCGACGGCCAGCAGATCACGGCTGCGCATGTAGCGCGAGTACAGATACTTGAAACGGCGGGTGCGTTCCAGCCCCTCCTCACTCAGCAAATCAGGCTGCGCCCGGCTGATCGAGGCCTCGATATCGATGGCCGGGTAATGCCCGGCATCGGCCAGGTCGCGGCTCAAAACAACGTGGCCATCCAGAATCGCCCGCGCTGCATCGGCAATCGGGTCCTGCTGGTCATCGCCTTCCATCAGCACCGTGAAAAACGCCGTGATCGAACCACTGCCCGTGCGGCCATTGCCGGCACGTTCCGCCAGTTGCGGCAGCTTGGCAAAAACCGACGGCGGATAACCCTTGGTGGCGGGCGGCTCTCCGATCGCCAGCGCCACCTCGCGCTGCGCCATGGCATAGCGGGTGAGCGAATCCATGATCAGCAGCACGTGCTTGCCCTGATCCCGGAAATACTCGGCTATCGACATGGCATAGGCCGCGCCGTTCAGGCGCATCAGCGGCGGATGATCGGCCGGCGCGGCGACAACGACCGCGCGCTCCATGCCCTCGGCCCCGAGAATGCTGTCGATGAATTCCTTGACCTCGCGGCCGCGTTCGCCGATCAGTCCCACCACCACCACGTCGGCTTCGGTGAAGCGCGCCATCATGCCCAGCAGGATGCTTTTTCCGACACCACTGCCGGCAAACAGGCCCAGGCGCTGCCCGCGCCCCACGGTCAACAGCCCGTTGATCGCCCGCACCCCAACGTCGAGCGTTTCGCGGATCGGTGCACGTTCCAGCGGATTGATCGGACGACTGTACAAAGGCACGCGGCGTTCCAGCGACAGCGACCCCTTGCCATCGAGCGGCCGGCCCGCGCCATCGAGTACACGGCCCAGCAGTAGATCGCCGACCGGCACCTGGCGTACCCGGTCCTGCGCCCGGCGCCGCGGAATGTAACGGGTGCCCAGGCGCGGCGGCTGCGCGGCCATCGGGTTATCCGGGACCACCCGCGCGCCCGGCATCACCCCGTAAATATCGGTGGCCGGCATGATGAACAGCCGGTCTCCGGAAAAACCTGCCACCTCGGCTTCGATGCTCTGCCCACCCGGAATGTGGATCTGGCACTGGCTGCCGACCGGCAAGCGCAAGCCCACGGCTTCCATCACCAGACCCGATACCCGGGTCAGACGCCCGCTGGTCGCAATCGGCGTCGCCCAGCTCACCGCGCGCCGGCAGTCGGCCAGGTATTCGCGCAGGCGGACGATGCGGTTCATCACTCGATCCAGTTCTGATTGGAGCCCAGCACCTGCACCACCTGCCGCCAGCGCGCAGGCAGCGAGGCATCGAGATCGCCCTGCGTGGTTTCGATCAGGCAGCCGCCGCGCTCGATGCGCGCATCTTCGACGATGCGCAGGCGGTTCTTGTCCAGTACCTGGTCCAGATGCGGACGCACCAGCACGGCGTCGTCCGGATTCAGCAGCAGGCGCGCCTCGCGGCTGGTTTCGGCCATTTGTTTCAAGGCCAGATTGACCACATCGAGAATGCGCTCGGGATGTACTGCCAGTTCACCGGCCACCACCTGGCGCGCCACGTCGAGCGACAGTTCCAGCACCATGTCGGCCAGGCGGAAATCGAGGTTGTCCAGTGTCGAAGCAAAACTCTCCGCCAGCTGCTTGATGCGCCCGCCCGCCTTTTCGCCCTCGGCCCGTCCCGCTGCCAGCCCTTCGGCATAGCCCTCGGCCCGCGCCGCCTCGCGCAGCCTGGCCAGTTCGGCCGCGGTGTCCGGCGTTGACGGAAGCGGCTCGCTTGTCGAAGCGGCCAGTTCCACCACTTCCCACTGCTCAAAGGCGGTTGCATCCTTGGCCGTAATGTCGTCTTGCGTGCTCATGCCAGTTCCTCTTCCGGATACAGGATTGCGCCTTCAGCCGCCAGCCGTCGCAAACTGGCGCCCGCATCTTCCTGCGCCGCCTGGATCATCGTCACCGGCAGCGCACCCAGCGTATCCAGATCATCACGCATGCGCTGCGCTGCGGTGGGGCTCATCACGGCGGTCAGCGCATCCAGCACCTGCCCGTCGCTGCCCTTGAGCGCGTGCAGCAAGGTGCGCGCGCCAATGTTACGCAAAAAGGTCTTGCGACTGGCTTCGGGCAACCGCGCCAGATCCTCGAATCCAAGCTTGCGCGCCCGCAGGCGGGCACCCAGATCCGCGTCGTTCTGATCGAGCTGGCTCAAGGCCGCCGCCGCACTGCCCACGCTCATCTGCCCCAGCAGGCTGGCCACCGCGGCTTCCCCCTGTGGCGCTTCATCGGATTCAAAACTGCCGAGCCAGTCTTCCAGGTCGCGCAACATGTCCGAACTGGGCGCCTGACTGTGCGCCAGGCTCTGCAAGGTGTTCGCACGGGTTTCGGCCGGCAGCACATCGAGCACGGCCGCCGCCACGTCGCGCGGCAGCTGCGCCGACACCACGGCAATCAACTGTGGCGGTTGCTGCTCGAGCATGCCGGCGATCTCGGCCGGCTCGCGCCAGGCCAGTTTTTCCAGTGCCTGCGCGCCCGACGCGCCCAGACGCTGCAGGATGGCCTGCGCCCGTTCCGGACTCATGGCCATCTTCAGCGTTTCGTCGAGGAAGCGCCCGGTATCCGCGGCAAAGCCGGTCTGCTCGGCGGCTTCGGCTGCATGTTCGCGCAAGATGGTCATCACACGCTCGCGCGGCAACACCTCCAGTTCACGCATCGCACTGCCCAGCCGGCTCACCTCCAGCGGACTCAGATAGCGAAACACGGCAGCGGTGGCTTCTTCGCCGAGTGCCAGCAACAGCGCTGCCGATTTTTCGATTCCAGCCTGGCTCATGCGCGCATCCACAATTTGATGACATCCGCCGTCACGCGCGGATTCGCCAGCACCTGGCTGCGCGCCACCTCGAGTTCGTGCTCGAAGTCTTCCGGCTCACCCGGTTCAGGCGCGGGTTTGCGCCGCAAACGCCACCACGCCAGCCCAAGCAGCAGGACGCCCAGCCCGCCGGCAAGCAGCCATCCGCGAGTCGCCATATCCAGCCAGCCTGATTGGAGAACCGGTGCTTCCCGGGCCTGCACCTGCGGGATTGAAACAGGTGGTGGAAGCCGCGCGGGCGAAGGCGCCACAGGCTGCGCCGCAACGGGTTCAGGCGTGTCCTGAACGCTTGCAGCCTGGGTGGATGGCAGCGCATACACATTCAGGGTATCGCCACGCGATGGCTGCAGGCCCAGGGCCTGCCGTGCCAGTTGGCCGGCACGCCAGCGCTCATTCGCACTGGCATCAAACCCGAGGATCACGACCACATTGATGCGCTGCACATGGCCTTCCGGCACACGCGTGGTCCGCACGGTTTTTTCCAGCGGGCGCGCCTTGCCATCCACGATCACATTGCGCACCCGCTCGACGGTCTGCCGGGTTTCACTGTCGTCCAGTGTGGCGGTCACCTGCACGCTGACCCGGTCTTTGCCCAGCCATGGCGTCAACACGGCCAGTGCCCGCTGCACCAGATCCTGCTCCAGCGCCAGACGCTGCGACTGCGCAACCTCAGGCTCAGCCTCGCCCAATCGCACCCCGCTCGGATCCAGCACCTGCACTTCGGTTCGTTTCAGACGCGGCACGCCCGCTGCCACCAGCGTCTGGATCGTGGTGACCTGTTCTTGCGACAGCTGTGCGCCGCTGCGCAGCCTGACCAGAACCGCAGCGGTTGCCGGCGGGGCATCACGCAGGAACGGCGATACCTTGGGCAATGCCAGATGGACACGCGCCAGTTCGACTGTTTCGAGTTTCTGGATCGAACGTGCCAGGTCGACTTCGAGCGCACGCTGATAGCGCTGCTGTTCCTGCAACGACGATGCACCAAAACGCGGCGCACGGTCAGCCTCGTCTTCGATCGCCTCATCGGATTTGGGCAGGCCTCTCACCGCCAGGCGATAGCGCGCTGCATGCAATTGATCGGCTGGCACTTCGATGGTGCCGTCGGCGGCAGTCAGGCGATAGGGAATGTCGAGTTGCTCCAGTGCGGTGATGACTTCACCGCCCGAGCGATCGGAAAGCTGGGTGTACAACACACGATATGCCGGCGGGTTGAACCACACATACGCCGCAGCCAGCGCAACCACGGGCAGCAACACCAGCAGGGCCAGCATGAAGCGGCGCAACGGACTCGCTTCTGCAATCAGGTCACGCAGACTGCTCAGCCAACCCGGCACTGCGCACACCTCGTCTGCGTGGTTGAACGGGGCGCGATCGGTGCGCGCTTGTTGGGCTGGATGGTCACATAGGGATTATAACCAGTCAGGCCCCGCCACGGCGCGCAATACGCCGTGTAATTGCCCCATGCGCTCGCGGCTCTGAAACCACCATACGCCCCCCTTTTTCACTGCCGTATCGCCGGGCTGGCCGGTCAGAATTTGCATCGCCACCTGACCCAGCGTGGGCTGATGCCCAACGATCAGCACCGGATAAGCCGCATCCGGCCAGCCTGCAACGGCCAGCACATCGGCCGCCTGTGCGCCGGGCGCCAGTTCGGGGACCACGTCATAGTCCCGCCCCAGTGCCTGCGCGGTTTGTATGGCACGCATCGCCGGACTGGCCAGAATGCGGATGTCCGGCGGCAGCCGCGGGTTGAGCCAGTCGGCCATGCGTGCCGCCTGCTTGCGGCCCCGGTCGGTCAGTTCGCGTTCCATGTCCGGATGCGTATCCGCCGCCTCGACGTGCCGCCATAAGATGAGTTCCATTCTAGTGAGTCCTTTGCCGAAGATGCCAAACAAGGCAATTGTGCGACGGTTCCGTGTACGAAATATGACAAACGCAATTTACTGCTGCACCGATTGCACCAGCGGCAAACGCAATCTGAAGCAGGTAAACCGCTCCAGCTCGCTTTCCACCGCAATCGAACCACCATGTTTTTCGGCCACGGTCCGCACGAAATACAGGCCCAGTCCGGTACCGGTGGTCTGTCCGCTCGCCCCACGGCTGAAACGCTGAAACAGGCGTGCCTGATTCTCTGCCGGAATGCCCGGGCCAAAGTCGGTCACACTCGCCTCCACACTGCCATCTTCAGTGGCAATACGAACCAGCACCTGCGAACGCTCAGGTGCGTAATGCACCGCGTTCAGAATCAGGTTCAGCATGGCGCGATGCAGCAGGCCAAATTCGCCCTGCACCCACACCGGTTCGTCCGGCAACTGCCGCACCAGCTTCACCTGCCTGGCTCGTGCAACACTGTAGGCATCGTCGATGGCCTGGTGCACCAGGGCAACGAAATCGAGCTCCTCAAAGCGCGCCGCATCGAGCATTTCGGCACGCGAGGTGCGCAAAAACTCCTCCGCCAGCGTCAGACCGCGTCCGAGCGGGTCGCGCAGCCGGGCCTGGGTCTCGGCGGGCAGGGTGTCGAGCTGCATCAGCGCCGAGGCCAGCGGGGCGCGAATGTCGTGTGAAATGAACGCCAGCGTTTCGCTGCGCTCCTCCTGCAAATGGCGCAAGCGGTGCGCGGCCGCCTGCACCTGCTGGATGCGCGTTTCAAAAGGATCATGCGAGGACGCTTTCGGCTGAACCCCGGCCACCGGCCCCAACTCCTGGCGCAGGCGTTTCAGTTCGTGATCGAGAAAGCGGCCCGCACGCTCCAGCCGCCGCCAGCTCCATACCGGATAGGCCAGCAGGATCGCCAGCAGCGCACCGGCAACCGGCATCCAGACATGCGCCCACGCCGGCAGGGCAATCGCCGCAGTGGCCACCGCGACAAACCACACCGCACTCGCAATCAGGCCACCCAGCGGACTCAGGCGCGGCAGCCACAGCAACGGCATCAATGCCAGCAGCGCCGCCATGCTCAAGGCGATGCCGGACGGTACCGCGCTTATCAACCTGTCGCCGCGCATCGACGCCAGCGCGTTGGCGTGCACCTCCACGCCGGACATCGGCTGGCGCAGCCCCGACACCGGCGTCGGCAGCAAATCCCCCATGCCGGCTGCGGTGGCGCCCACCAGCACCAGCTTGTCCCTGAACATGCCGGCGGGGAATTCTCCGGTCAGCACCTGCACGTACGACAGCGTCTGCATGTGCCCCGGCGGGCCCAGATAGCTGATGCGGCGTTGCCCCTGGCGCACCAGTGCAAACGGCGCAGCGTCAAGTATCACCGGCGGCGTCTGGCTGAACGAAGCGGGCAACTGCCCCGCCGTTGCCAGCACCGCCTGCGCGAAATGCGGCCACACCGGCGTGCCCACGCCCTCCCACAAGAAAATGCTGCGGGCGATCCCGTCCTGATCGAGTTCGACGTGCACCCGGCCCAGCGCCACCTCCTGTTCCAGCAGTTGCGGCAACGGCAGGGTTTCCAGCAACTGGCCGTTGACGCGGCTGCTTTCCAGCAGTACCGGCAGCACCACGTTCCCCGCCCGCTGAACCGCTGCGGCCAGTTCAGCATCCGCCGGCTGGTCGGCCGTATCGGGTTCGGCAAACACCAGATCCAGGCCGATCACCCGTGCGCCATCGGCCTTCAGGCGATCGACCAGCGCCGCATGCAAGCGCCGCGACCACGGCCAGCGGCCCAGCTTGGACAAGCTGTTTTCGTCGATGGCGATGATGACGATATCGGCGGGGGGTGGACGGATATGCAGCCGCTGCCCCAGGTCGTACAGCAGATTGTCGACCCGGCTCAGAATGCCGCTGTGGGTAGTCAGCAGCGCGATCAACAGCAGGATCAGCGCCGCAGACAGCCGGTCGTTGCGCAGCAGGCTCAGAACGGGCAGATCACGCTGCACAGGCGGTTATATGGCCAGCAAGGGCAACAGCAGCAACAGCAGGCCCCAGGGAGAAGGCGGCGGCGCTTCGATCATGCGTGTGGCATAGGGTCCGGCCGTGCCGTCGGCCTCGACCAGTCGCGCCGCCAGATAACAGTTTGCAGGCTCGACCGGGGACGCCTGAAGCCGGCCATCGCTGCTGCTGCCCTGCCAGATGATTTGCGTGCGTTCGGCATCGCGCGCCAGCACCAGTTCATAGTGCAGGCCGGCGGGCGGAGGCGGCAGGGTCAGCGTCAGTGCATTGTTTGCAAACACGGGGGCGGCCAGATTGATCTCGGGCGCACCCGGCAGCGGGTCGTAGGTGAATGGCCGGGCTGGCGAGTAAGGTCCCTGATCAGCCGCTTCGATACTGGCCACGCGCCAGTGATAGCCACCGGGCTGCAATTCTTTCGTCGGAATCAAGCGCGTATCCGAAGTGCCCTCGGCCAGCACTTTGTCGGCAAACGCGGCGTCACGCGCCACCTCCACCTGGTATGCACTTGCGCCCACCACCGTGCTCCACTGCAGGTCGGGCCGTGCGTGGCGCACCCGGGTGCCCGGGGCGGTCAGCAGCGGCGCAAACGGACGCGCATCGAGCTCGAATGCATGAATCGCATCGCGTCCCTGCAAGCCCTGTGCATCGGCTGCGCGCACCCGCAATGCATAGCGGCCATCGGGCAGGTCGGCAAAACTCAGCTGTGGTGCCGTAGCTGTGTCTTCCAGCACCAGCTTCTCAAACTGCGCATCCTCCGCAATCTGGCCCAGCCACGACACCGCCCCCGGCTGTTCCGGCAGCTTGAAGCGCATCGGCAGGGTCTCCACCCGGGCAGGCAGGGCCGAAGCGTCCGGTGCGGGCAGCAAGGTCACCGGCGGGCGGGGCGGCTTGCCGAGCTCGGCCAGACTGCCCTGCCCCTCGGGCACAGTGACCTGCCTGCCCGAGGCCACCAACCCCACGCGGCCTTCCAGTGTTTCTTCGCGGGTTGCGCTGGCATCGGCGCCCACCCGGAAACGGGTACCGCGCACCGCCGCCACCGCAGAGGGCGTGATCACCTGCAGGCGGCTGCCCCTCGCACGCGCCGGATTGGCGCCAATCTCGACCCGGCCATGCTGCAAGCGCAGTCGGGTATCCACCATGCCGCCGCCGGCGTACACGCTCACGGTATCCAGCGCCAGACGTGCGCCGGGTTGCAGCACCAGCACCGAGCCATCGGCGAAGCGCAGTGTGGCGCTGCTGTTGGCCGCAGTCGTCAGCACCGTTCCGGCCAGCAGTTTCTCGTCTGCCTGCAACGCACGTTCGGTCGAATCGGGGTGCATCACCCGCACCTGTCCGCGAACAGCCATCACCGTCGCCGGTGCGGGCTGCTGCCGCATCCAGTCCAGCGGAATCAGCAACGCGCTGCCCGGGATCAAGCGACGCGGCTGGGTGATGCGATTGTGGCGTTGCAGGCGCGGCCATTCGGCCGGGCGGGCCAGAAAGCGGGCCGACACACCGATCAGCGTATCGCCCGGACGCAGGGTGTAGTGCCAATCGGGCATGGCTTCGCTTTTCGTGTCGGCAGCAGCCACCGGGGCAGCCGCCATCGCCAGCAGCAAGGCAAGCAAAAGCAACGTACGGGGAAGCACCGATACTCCCAATGCTGTTCGCTTAGTCCCTGAGTCGTTCGCCCTGAGCCTGTCGAAGGGCAGCCCCCATTCGGCTAGTTCAGGACAGGCTTCGACAGGCTCAGGGCGAACGATGCGAAGTGGCACACCCAAACTGAACAGCATTGTCATTGCTCCACTCGCTCCAGCCGATAGCCCTGCCGGTACACCGACGTCAGCCGCCAGCCGTTTTCCGGCACCAGCTTCAGCTTGCTGCGCAGATGGCTGACATGCACGTCCACGGTGCGCGTATCGATGTCCGGGCTGGAGCCCCACACCACCTGGATCAGATGACCGCGCGGCAGCAGCATCCCCACGCGACCGAAGAAATACAGCGCCAGCTCGGTTTCCTTTTCGGTCAGCTTGACCGTCTCGCCATCCAGCTCGAATCTGCGGTTGCCGAAGTCCACCTGCAGCGAACCGAAGACCTGCACCGGCTCCGGTCGCAGCTGCGCCGAGCAGCGGCGCGCCACTGCATGAATGCGCGCGATCAACACGCTGCGCGAAGGCGGCTTGACCATGTAATCGTCGGCACCGGCCTGGATCACCTGCACCACGTCTTCCTCGGCATCGCGCCCGGTCAGAAAAATCACCGGTGGAAGCGTGCCCTTCAGTTTCAGGCTGGCCATCACATCGGGGCCGGTCATGTCGGGCAGCATCCAGTCGAACAGGCACAGGTCGAACCGCTCATCCGTGAGCGCGCGAACGCATTCACGGCCGGTACGGAACCAGGTGACGGTGTGCCCGACCTGTTCGAGCCATTCGATGA
>JAIOJU010000068.1 GCA_019911765.1 Thiobacillus sp. | reverse complement strand
GATTCAGAAGGAGGCTCAAGGGGCGAAGGTCTTGGGCATTTCTCCGACACGTCTGCGGAACCTGCGCTTGCCGCTGCCGCACGACAAAGCCGAACAACAAAAAATCGCCGAGTGCCTGAGTTCGGTGGACGAGCTGATGGCCGCGCAAGCGCGGAAAGTGGAGGCGCTCAAGACCCATAAAAAAGGGCTGATGCAGCAGCTTTTCCCCCGCGAAGGCGAAACCCAACCCCGCCTCCGTTTCCCCGAATTCAAAAATGCCGGGGAGTGGGAATGTAAGACTCTTAAAGACATCGCAAAAATTACCTCTGGAAGTACACCGCTAAGATCGAACCCGGAATTTTTTGCCCAGGGCTCTATCCCATGGGTCAAAACAACAGACTTAAACAACTCGTTCATCGTTGATACCGAAGAAAAAATTACGCCCAAAGCAAAGGCCCGGGTTAATCCTGCTGGTTCGGTCTTGATTGCAATGTATGGCGGCTTCAACCAGATTGGAAGAACTGGATGCTTGAGTTTCCCCGCAGCAACAAATCAAGCAATTTCGGTCTTGGCGCTAGATCGAAAGGCGGCAATGCCTGCTTACGTCCTAGCATGGTTGAACGCCAAGGTTGAAGACTGGAAGCGGATAGCCAGCAGCAGTCGAAAGGACCCAAACATAACGGGTTCAGACGTTGCCAAATTCACCATCGTTTTGCCCGAACTTGACGAACAACAACGCATCGCCTCATGCCTGAGCAGCCTCGACGCCCTGATCACCGCCGAAACCCAAAAGCTCGAAGCCCTCAAGACCCACAAGAAAGGGCTGATGCAGCAGCTATTCCCATCTCCCGACACAAACCAGCGGCATTAATCTCCAAACGAGTCCGACCAAATGAAACACCGTGAACAAACAATCAAGGTAACTGACCTTCACTTGGATCAGGAAAACCCGCGTTTTCCTCCAGTTAACAGCCAGCGTGAAGCAATAGACGCAATGTTGGCGGATCAAGGAGAGAAGATTGCCACCTTGGCGTTGGACGTTTTTCAAAACGGACTCAACCCGAGCGCCAAACTAATCATATTCAAGGAGGGGGCGCACTTTGTTGATGGTGACGGCAATCGAAGGCTAACGGCGCTAAAAATCTTGGAGACGCCATCACTGGCAGACGCGTTTCCCAAAATTCGAAAAAAGATGGATTCAATTCTGAAACGACCTGGCGCAGTGCCGACAGAAGTTGGGTGTGTGGTTTTCAATGATCGCAACGCTGCACGGCACTGGATATCGATTAACCACGGAGGCGAACAAGAGGGGCGTGGTCAGATTACGTGGAATGCTGAACAAAAAGACCGTTTCGAGCGAAAACCCTCGATAGGCTTAGAGGCATTAGACTTCTTGACGCATAAGGGCCACATTACCACTGCCGATAAGTCACAAGTGAACAAGTCAACCTTAGACCGCTTGTTGAGCTACAAGGAAGTGAAGTCGGATTTGTCTATCTCCAAGAAAGGTGATCACTTCGCTTTTGGAAATATCGATGACCTGCGAAAAGTAGTTTTGAACCTCAGGGGCAAGGCTGTTGATGAGGTTTACACGGCAACGAAAGGGAAAAAATTCGTCCAGGAAGCAATCACCTCGCTTGGGACTACCTCTGTTGATACCGGGGGTAATTCCACAGCCACTTCCGGCCATCCACTTGATGGGGGCGCCGATCAGGGAAGTCGTTCACGGAGGATAAAGAAACCCGGTCTGCCTGTCTTTGGAAGGAAACTTTCCCTCAAAACAGGTCACGTAAATAACCTCTACCGCGATGTTGAAAGCCTGCATGACTTCTATCAAACTGAGAAAAGCCGACTATCCGCGGATTTTATTGTGATCATCAGGATGTCGTTGAGAATGCTGGCTGAAACTGCCGCAAAGGACATGAAGAAGGAACTCAAAGATTACCTCACGGAGTATTTCGACCCCGCAAAAAAATCCTTGGATCAGAACGCAAAGACCACTTTGTCGAATCAAAGCGTGAGCAAGGATTCAATCATTAAACTTTTTCACACTGGCGCCCACGATTATCACAACTCGAAGAACGAGGAACAAGCGCTGGCGCTTTCAATCATTCTCGGGGCCATGCTAACCCTTAGTCACGGGAAAAAGCCATGAGCATCGCCCACTCACCGCTCCGATATCCAGGAGGGAAAAACTGCATTTTTCCATTCGTTTCGAGCTTGATCGCCGAAAATGGATTGACCGGTTGCAAATATATTGAGCCTTACGCAGGTGGTGCCGGATTAGCGTTACGCCTCCTTTTTGAGGAATATGCGGGGACGATAGTCATCAACGATCTGGATCCTTTGGTTCATGCTTTTTGGCAAGTGTGTATCAACGAGCCGGAGCGGTTCATCGGCTGGATCGAAAGAACGCCAGTCACAGTTGCCACATGGAAAAAGTGTAAAGAAAAAATTCGGCGGATAAACACCGAGAATGACTTCGAGTTGGCGACCTCATTTTTCTTTCTGAATCGGACGAATGTTTCCGGGGTTTTGAAGGGCGGTGTGATCGGAGGAATTGACCAAACGGGAAATTACAAAATTGACGCCCGATTCAATAAAGTGGAACTGATTCGAAGGGTCGAGAAGATCGCACGCTTTTCCAACCGCATCCGTGTCGCAAACCTCGATGGTGTCGAGTTGATCAAAAGCTGCGCAGCAGGCACGACAGAATCCTTTATCTACCTTGATCCACCCTATTACCAGAAGGGGGCAAATCTATACCTCAATGCCTTCAAAGATGCGGATCACGAGAAGTTAGCCAAATATGTCAGCAAGCTATCCATCCCATGGTTGCTCTCATATGACAATCATTCCTTCATCACGAACCTATACCAGCGGTTTGAGAAGCGGGCTTATAAGTTGCAGCACTCGACTTCCAACAAGATTGGTGACGAGGTTCTGATCTTTTCCAAAAAGACCAAATTTCAGGAGTCGCTGGGTCAGCTTACCTCTGTGGTTACCCTCTGACCCCACCGGCATCATGACAGACGCCAACCAAAAACAACTGGGCAACACCCTCTGGAGCATTGCCGATCAACTGCGCGGGGCGGTGGAAGGGGACAATTTCCGCGAGTCTGCTTCAACACCATGAACGACCTGATTCTCTACACCACCGAAGACGGCCGCAGCCAGATCAAGCTGCGGGCGCAGGAGCAGACCGTCTGGCTGACGCAGTTGGAGATGGCGGAACTCTTCGATGCCACGAAGCAGAACATCTCCCTGCACCTGAAGAACGTCTTCGAGGACGGGGAGCTGGACCCGGCGGCAACTGTCAAGGAATCCTTGACAGTTCAAATCGAGGGCAGCCGCAAGGTGCAGCGTCCCGTCACGCTCTACAACCTGGACGCCATTCTGGCCGTGGGCTACCGTGTGCGTTCGCCGCGCGGGGTGCAGTTCCGCCGCTGGGCCTCAACCATCCTGAAGGAATACCTGACCAAGGGCTTCGTGATGGACGACGAGCGGCTGAAGAACCCGGATGGCCGCCCGGATTACTTCGACGAGATGCTGGCGCGCATCCGGGACATCCGGGCCTCCGAGAAGCGCTTTTATCAGAAGGTGCGCGACCTCTTTGCCCTCTCCAGCGATTACGACAAGACGGACAAGGCCACGCAGGTTTTCTTCGCCACAGTGCAGAACCTGCTGATCTTTGCCGTGACGCGGCAGACCGCCGCAGAACTCATCACCGCCCGGGCGAATCCAGCCGATCCGCATTTCGGCTTGCTGGCATGGAAGGGCGACAAGGTGCGCAAGGCGGATATCGTCGTGGCCAAGAACTACCTGACCGAAGACGAGATCGACATTCTGAACCGGCTGGTGGTCATCTTCCTGGAAACCGCTGAACTGCGGGCCAAGAGCCGCCAGGAGACGCGCATGGCCTTCTGGAAGCAGAACGTGGATCAGATCATCACGTCCAACGGCTTCCCGCTGCTCACCCACGCCGGCGCCATCAGCCATGAGCAGATGGAAGCGCGCACGGGCGAGCTTTACCGCCAGTTCGACCAGGACCGCAAAAAACAGGAAGCCATTCAAGCCGACCAGCAGGACGAAGCCGACCTCACAGCGCTGGAAACCAAAATCAAACGACGCCCCAAAAAATGACCGAAGCCAATCAAAAACAACTGGGCAACACGCTCTGGAGCATCGCCGACCAACTGCGCGGGGCGATGGATGCGGACGACTTCCGCGACTACATGCTGTCCTTCCTCTTCCTGCGCTATCTCTCGGACAACTACGAGACGGCGGCGAGGAAGGAGCTGGGGCGGGATTACCCCGATGTGGGCGGAGACGCGCGCAAGGTGCCGCTGGCGCTCTGGTATGCGAACAACGTGGACGACATCCCGGCGTTCGAGAAGCAGATGCGGCGCAAGGTGCATTACGTCATCCAGCCCACGCACCTGTGGAACAGCATCGCCAACCTGGCCCGCACCCAGAACGCGGAGCTGCTGAACACGCTGCAGGCGGGCTTCAAATACATCGAGACGGAATCCTTCGAGAGCACCTTCCAGGGCCTGTTCTCCGAGATCGACCTGAGTTCCCCCAAGCTGGGCAAGAAGTATGAGGACCGGAACGCCAAGCTCTGCACCATCATCCAGAAGATCGCCGAAGGCTTGCCGTTCAACATGGACATCGACGCGCTGGGCGATGCCTATGAATACCTGATCGGCCAGTTTGCCGCCGGGTCCGGCAAGAAGGCGGGCGAGTTCTACACCCCGCAGCAGATTTCCGACATCCTCTCCGCCATCGTCACGCTGGACAGCCAGGAACCGAAGACCGGCACCAAGAAGCGGCTGGAGAGCGTGATGGACATGGCCTGCGGCTCCGGCTCCTTGCTGCTGAACGTGCGCAAGAAGGTGAACAAGGCAGGCGGCACCATCGGCAAAATCTTCGGCCAGGAGAAGAACATCACCACCTACAACCTCGCCCGCATGAACATGCTGCTGCACGGGGTGAAGGACACGGAGTTCGAGATCTTCCACGGCGACACCCTGCTCAACGAGTGGGACATGATGCGCGAGCAGAACCCGGCGAAGAAACCGAGCTTCGACGCCATCGTCGCCAACCCACCCTTCAGCTACCGCTGGGAGCCGACCGACGCGCTGGCCGATGACGTGCGCTTCAAAAGCCACGGCCTCGCCCCCAAGTCCGCTGCCGACTTCGCCTTCCTGCTGCACGGCTTCCACTTCCTCAAAGACGAAGGCGTGATGGCGATCATCCTGCCGCATGGCGTACTCTTCCGTGGCGGTGCCGAGGAGCGCATCCGCACCAAGCTGCTCAAAGACGGCCACATCGACACCGTCATCGGCCTGCCCGCGAACCTGTTCTACTCCACCGGCATCCCGGTCTGCATCCTCGTGCTGAAGAAGTGCAAGAAGCCCGACGACGTGCTGTTCATCAATGCCGCCGAGCACTTCGTAAAAGGCAAACGCCAGAACCAACTGACGGACGCGCACATCGCCAAGATCATCGACACCTACCAATTCCGCAAAGAAGAGACGCGCTACTCACGGCGGGTGTCGATGGCGGAGATCGAGAAGAACGACTTCAACCTGAACATCTCCCGCTACATCAGCACGGCGGTGGGCGAGGAGGAGATCGACCTCGCGGCGACCCATGCGAGCTTGGTGGCAATCGAGAAAGCAATCCATAAAGCGACTGCGAAACACAACGAATTCCTTAAAGAGCTGGGCAAGCCGCTGTTACCGTCGGCGGACTGAAGTTCGTCGGAAACAACAGGGTCCAGAATGAAGTTCCCACTCATATCCAGATAAACCAAGGGACCCGCATGCATGAAACACTTTTCGCCAGCGCCGAAGGCCGGATGCTGGGCGTCGGCCTGGCGCTCACCGGCCTGATGCTGCTGGCGTTCGGGATCGGTTGGAACCTGTATCCGGACAGCATTCTGCCCTACGCGATCATGACTGGGCTGAACCTGATCATCGGCCGGGAAGCGGGGATGTCCTTCGGCTATGCCAGCGGTTTGGGTCATGCCCAGGTGGTCCCCCTCAACATCCTGATCGAGAGCATCCAGGTGCTGGTGGTGTATCCGCTATTTGTGCAGAGCACACGGCAACTGATCACGCTGCGCACCCTGCAGCCTTTCATCACGCGCATGCAACACGCCGCGGAGACCCACGGTGGCACGGTGCGAAAGTTCGGCATCGCCGGTCTGTTTGCTTTTGTGTTTGTGCCGTTCTGGATGACCGGCGCGGTGGTGGGGGCGATCATTGGGTTTCTGATCGGCTTGCGCCCCTGGGTGAATCTGGGCGTGGTGCTGGGTTCGACCTATATCGCCATTGGCATCTGGGCGCTGCTGATGAACGAGCTCAATGTCTGGGCGGCAACCGTCAACCAGTATGCGCCCTATGCGTTGGTCCTCGCGATCGTGATCATCGCTGTGGTGATGCATTTGCTGAGTCGGCACCATAACCGCCCCGTTTAAAACGAAGCCGACTGAATACGGGCCTTGTTCCATTCTATCGGTACTTGTCCATAACTACCGAAACTATGGAACAATCCCGATATGACTTCGACTGAACAGCACATTCAGATGCTTCTGCGCCGGGCCGGCACGGCGCGGTCGCGGGATCTGGTCGCGGCCGGTGTCAGCCGCAGCGAGCTTTCGCGCAGGGTGGCGGCGGGCCAATTGGTACGGGTGGGGCGCGGTCTGTACGCCCTGCCGGGCTACCAGGGTGGCGAACACAGCGCGCTGGTGGCGGTGGCCCAGCGCGCGCCCGGCGTGGTGTTTTGCCTGCTGACGGCGTTGCGCATTCACGATCTGACGACGCAGGCGCCGTTTGAAGTGTGGATTGCCATTGGCAACAAGGATCATCCGCCCCGGCTGGATTATCCGCCGCTGCGCACGGTGCGATTCTCCGATGCCGCGCTGGCGGCAGGCGTGGAAACGCGCCGGGTGGATGGCGTGGCGGTGCGCGTGACCAATGTGGCCAAGACGGTGGCGGACTGCTTCAAGTTTCGCAACAAGATCGGGCTGGATGTGGCGCTGGAAGCGCTGCGCGAGGCGCGACGCGCCAAGAAGGCAAGCGCGGATGATCTATGGCATTTTGCCAAGATCAACCGCGTGACAAATGTGATGCGCCCGTATCTGGAGGCGGTGGCGTGACGGTTGGGCTTGCCGCGTCCATTCATGCGCGGTTATTGAACCGGGCCAAGGCCCGTGGCGAGGACTTCAACCTGGTTCTGACGCGCTATGCGCTGGAGCGTTTTCTCTATCGTCTGTCCTTGGTGTCGGCGCGCGAGACTTACTGGCTGAAGGGTGCCATGTTGTTCGACCTGTGGTTCGATGTGCCGCATCGACCCACACGTGATGCAGATTTTCTAGGCTTTGGGCCGATGGATATCGAAGCGCTGACGGGCACGATCCGTGAAATATGCGGCGTTGCTGTGGACGATGGCATGGTGTACGACCCCGACTCGATCACCGTCGAGGAAATCCGTGAAGAAGCCCGTTATGGCGGCCTGCGCGTGCGGCTGCTGGGCAGGCTGGGCAATGCTCGTTGCACGGTGCAGCTCGACGTGGGATATGGCGATGCAGTCACACCGGGGCCGGAGGAAGCGGTTTATCCGACGCTACTGGACGATCTGCCGCCACCGCGCTTGCGTGTTTACCCACGCGCAGCGGTCGTGGCCGAAAAGCTGGAGGCGATCGTGAGCCTGGGTATGGCTAATAGCCGGATGAAGGATTATTACGATCTGCGTGCCCTGGCACAGGAAGATGCTCTGGACGCCCGGCAATTGAGTGATACGATCGCAGCAACGTTTCAGCGCCGTGGGACTGCAGTGCCGGTGGAATTGCCGCTTGGGCTGAGC
This sequence comes from Thiobacillus sp., assembly GCA_019911765.1. Lineage (GTDB taxonomy): Bacteria > Pseudomonadota > Gammaproteobacteria > Burkholderiales > Thiobacillaceae > Thiobacillus. The sequence continues at coordinate 10,854 of JAIOJU010000068.1, read as the reverse complement.
GATGAGTTTGCGCGCGACGCTGCGAAGCGCACCCAGTGGAAAGCCTTCCTCGGCAAGAACCGGCTCGAAGCACCGACGCTGTAGGAAGTGATTGAAGAGGTTCGCCGGTTTGTTGCAGCGCCGTTGGCGTTAGCACGGCAAAGGAAGGGAACGGTATAAATGGCTAAACAGATCTCGATTGTTTTCTGACTAAGCTATCGGTGATTGCCGAGGTCTACCCGTCGATCTTCCGCAATCGCTACTCAAAAACGGACGCTCGCCAGACGACTGTCGAGGCCAGCCTGATTCACACGCCCTTATTCGCCCTTTGGCCCAATAACCAGCACGTCGCATGCTGCCGCCTGGGCCACGTCCTTGCTCACGCTCCCCAGCAACCATTCCTGCATGTCGCCGCCATGGCCATGGCGCCCCAGTACCACCAGGTCGGCGTGACTCTCCACAATTTGCTGGCAGATCACAGCGGGGGGCGAGCCTGGCAGAATCAGGCGATCAGCTGTCTCGCCCTTTGCTATCCCCGACAGCAGGGTTTCCAGCTGCTTGTCAGACTGTGCACGAAGTCGCGCAAGCCAATCGGTGATGTCCACATCCACAAATTTCGCTTTGCGCAATCGTTGCTCGACTTCGCTGCCCAGCACATGCAGTGTTTCCACCGGCGCGGCGCTGGCGAGATCGAGCGCATGGGCGACCACTGCCGCCGAGACAGGGGAAAAATCCACGGCAGCCAATACCTGGCGATAGGGCTCGTCTGCCGGGATCCGGACGATGAGTAGCGGGCACGGCGCCACCCTCAACAGACGGGATGCGGTGGATCCCAGGAATAGATCTATCAGGGTGCTTTCCCCCCGTGTTCCGGCCACCAATAGATCGGCAGGCGCTTCCTGCGCATAGGCGGCAATTTTGGTATGCGCCCGACCCAGAAGGGTGACAGCGCGGCTGCGTATTCCAAACTGACTGTTCAGGCGGGAAGCCAGTTCATCCAGCCGGGTATGCTCCGCTTCCTGCACAACCTGGTCGTGCTGGCTGACTTCGACTGGGCTCAAAGCCTCGGGCGCCAGGGTCAGGCTGGGGTATAAATCAAGCGGGCGCACCACATGCACCAGATGCAATTCGGCATTGTGTTGCCGGGCAATGTGCGCAGCGCGCTGTACGGCACGTTCGGCAAAGGTGGAAAAATCGGTGGCGGCAACAATACAGTGGATGTTGGACATGATGGGTTCCCGAGTAATCAACGCGTAACACTGTTCATCATAGTCATCCCGTTGAAACCACAGCGCTGATCACGCCTTGCATGCTTCCCTTGGTCGCCTCCCATGCCTCGCCCAGCTTTAGTTGCCTTCCTGATCCCCCACCGGCTCGGCATCGTGCATCTGTGGATGCGCGGTACGCAGCCAGCCAGCCTCGCTGTCCCAGAACACCGGTTTTTCGGTCTGTAGCATGTGGAGCAGATTGCGGTAGTCCTCCGAACCCAGGTTGGTCAGGCGGAACAGTTCGGTGAGGCGTATCGAACTGCGCAGGATAATGCGCCCGCACCCGGACTTGTCCGGCGAGCCGGAGGGCATCCACTCGGCGTAGTAGTGACCTATATTCACAACAGCCATCGTCGTTCTCCTTGTTTGTCCGTCTGCTCTAAAGATAGGCGGTTTTTGGAGGCGCATCCGGCTGCGGTCTTGTTCCCTTCCAATGCAAGGCCAGATCGAAAAGCGGCACGCGTTATCCGCAAGGGAGAAACCAGCCGTGAAGGGGCGGTGAGTCTGGGGGGATTGATGATGAGCAGGATGGGAACGGGACTGATGCAGGAAACCGGGGCGATCAAATTGCCGCCGCCCGAGACGGAAGGCGGCATGCCCTTGATGCAGGCACTGAAGGCGCGACATTCGACACGGACGTTTGGTAGCCAGCCGCTATCGCTTCAGGTGCTGTCGAATCTATTGTGGGCGGCCAGCGGTGTGAACCGGTCGGACACGGGCCAGCGTACCGCGCCCTCGGCACACGACTGGCGCGAGATCGATGTGGTCGTGACCAGCGCGGAAGGCGCGTATCGCTACGGTCCGTCCACTCATATGCTGACACGCGTGGCGGCGGGTGATCTGCGCCATCTGACAGGCGTGCAGGATTTTGTGGCCTTGGCGCCGGTAAATCTGGTGTATGTAGCGAACCTGGACCGGATGAACGAGGCCGACGCAGAAGACAAGGCGTTTTACAGTGCAACCGACACTGGCTTCATTGCCCAGAATGTGTACCTTTATTGCGCATCGGCCGGTTTGGCTGCGGTAGTGCGCGGCCTGGTGGATCGCGAAGCACTGGGCGTGGCCCTCGGGCTGGATCGCCATCAGCACGTCACCCTCGCGCAATCCGTGGGCTATCCGGTTGGCAGTGCCGGATAATCCAGCACGCCAGATATCGATACCCCATTCGTAATGATTTTGATCACTTGCACGATCTGGCGAGCCGGTTTCCCCGTAATGGTTGGATCAGCGCCATTTGCCTGCGTCTCAGCGGCGCGGGGTGGTGCAACGGGTGGAGCATGCTCAGGCAATAGCGGCATGAAGGCTATTCGTACATGCGCTGACCCGCGCGCATTCAGCCTGCCTGGGCGGGCAGGTCGCGTGGCGTTTTGGAAATAAAGGCTTGTGGAGTCATGGCGAGAGGCTGGCAAACAAGCGAAAATAATGGCGATTGATGATTGGGTGTATTAATCGGAAGCCCTCATAAGAAAATACTGAACACGTCCCTGACACTTGCAAACCATGGCTAGACGCAAACAGACCTACCTTGATGATCTGATCGGCATAAGCAGCAAGCTTCCCTGGTGGGTGGGCGTGGCGCTCGCGATTGCTGCGTATGTCGGGCTGCATGGCGTGGCCATTCGTGACGTGAGCGCGGCGGCACAGCCGGGAACGCTGGTCGATTTTGTTGACCCGAATCTTTTCCAGTCGCTGGCTTCGATTGGGCAGTATGGGGTGCCGCTGGTTTTGTTGATTGGCGCGGCGTTGTCAGTCTATGGCCGCAGTCGGCGCGCGACCTTGAGCGATCCGACGACCATGGGTCCGGACCGGGGCGGGCTCGGCAACATGAGCTGGCAGCAGTTTGAATTCATGGTGAGCGAGGCGTTTCGACGCCGGGGCTATTCGGTGGCGGAGAAGGGGCGTGGCGGCACGATCGGGATATTTGATCTGGTGTTGAAGAAACACGGCGAGACCTATCTGGTGCATTGCAAGCAATGGCGCGCGATCAAGGTGGGGATGGGCGCGCTGCACGAACTGCATGAGGCGATGGCAGCCAGGGGCGCGAAGGGCGGGTTCGCGGTGACATCGGGAGTGTTTACCGATGAGGCGCAGGCGTTTGCCAAAATTCGGAATATTGAGCTGATGGACGGCAAGGTGCTGCGCGGAATGGTTCGCAAGGTGCGGCAGCCTGCCAGGGTGACTTTGCGCGACCCGCTCAGCGTGCTGACGACTGGCGCCCCTTTTTGCCCGGAGTGCCAGGGCCGGATGATGAAGCGTCGTTCCAGGCACGGTGCAAATGGCGGAAAAGAATTCTGGCGCTGTTTGCGTCACCCGGATTGCTCGGGCAGGCGCCAGGCCTGATGTCAGGGGATCGATCATGCCTGTATTCGTGAAAATCATGCTCGCCTGCCTGATTTGCCTGACGGTTGTGGGCGGGGTGACCGGGCTGTTCATGTGGCTGGCAGGATGAGGGCCGGGCTGACTGAACCCGATGGCATGGCGATGCGGGATCTGGCGGGCAGGTTCCCGCGCCCGGGCCGGATCGAGGCGATTTATCTGCGGCCGCAACGCCGCGAGGCGGTGACCGCTGTTGAATCCGTACGGGCGATAGCGGCGTGCGGACTGGAGGGCGACCATTACGCGCAGCCTTCGCGGAGCCGGGTTGAAGGAGGCTCGCGGCAGGTGACCTTGATCCAGGCGGAGCATCTGCCGGTGGTGGCGGCGTTGATGGGCCAGGCACACATTGACCCTGCCGGGTTGCGACGCAATCTGGTGGTGTCGGGGCTGAATCTGCTGGCAGCGCATGCCTTGTTTCGCGATCAGCCGCTGATGCTGCGCATTGGCAGCGAGGTGGTGCTGGAGGTGACGGGACATTGCGATCCGTGCTCGCGCATGGAAGCGGTGCTGGGGCCGGGCGGCTATAACGCGATGCGTGGCCATGGCGGCATGAAGGCGCGTGTGCTGGCGGGCGGGTTGATCCGGCTGAACGATACGGTGTACGGTGGGCTGGCCGAGGGCGCGGGGGCCGTGGCTCCTGCATGAGGAACGCCCCAGCGAAGCGCCTGCCATCAACTGTCGCTGAATCGTCTGGCGTCATGCAACGCAGCCTGCAAGGAGAATGCCTGTGAGCGATCCGCTTCCGCAACAGATCGTGCCGGTACTGGCAGGCGGCGGCACGCGCCTGCCGGCGCATGTGGGGGTGCTCACCGCGCTGGCCGACATGGGGATCGGCTATGACCATATCGTTGGCGTGTCCGGGGGCAGTGTGGTGGCTTCGCTGGCAGCGGCAGGCAAGGAAATGGATGAACTCAAGTTCCTGCTGCGCAATGTCAATTTCGCCCAGTTTCGCGGCTATTCGCTGATCGGCCTGTTGAAAAACGGTGGGCTTTCCACCGGCAAGCGCTTCGAACACTGGATGGAAAGCCAGCTGGGCAGCGTGTGCTTTGGCGATCTCGATAAAAACCTGCACGTGGTGGCCGCCGACGTGCGCTCCGGCCGACCGGTGGTGTTCAATCGCGATAACAGCCCCGACATCACGGTGGCGCGCGCGGTGCTTTACTCGATTTCCATACCCCTGATCTTTCCTTTTCACCACTATGGCGAGCATGTTCTGGTCGACGGCAGCATCCTGGCCGAAGACAGCCTGTTTTGCGACTGGGCGGGGGACCGTACGCCGGTGGTGTGTTTTCGCCTGCGTGACAAGCGGCTTGCTGACGCCCATCCGGCACGCCGGGTTTTGCCGGTGGCGGATTACATGTTCATGCTGATACGCACGTTCATGAATACGATCTCGCGTGAGTATCTTTCCGAATCACTGTGGCTGAACACGGTGCTGATCGAAACGGACGGCATGTCGCCGCTGGAATTCAATATGACCCCGGAGCAGAAACAATCCCTGTTCGACCTGGGCTATGCCACCACCCAGGAATTCCTGCCGGCCAAACTGGCGCGCAGGGGGTGAACAGCGATGCGTTTCCCACGGGCTGGAAACACGCGATCAGCCGCGTTATGGCGGTAAGATGTCCCCACGCAGCTTAAAAGAGCGGCTTCATGGCACAGAGAGGGGAAATCTTATGAAAATTTGGTTGATGATGCTGCCGCTTGTGTGTGCAGCCAGCGTTTCGATGGCGGATGGCATCGAGGGGGACGCCACAGATCAGACCGCAGCCACCGCAGAACAGGTTACGGCGACCCAGTCCGCATCCCGGCAGCGGGGGAGACGTCTGCCCCATGGCGATATGCGCCATTGTCTCGACCTGAAATCAAGCCAGGCAATCATTCGCTGCTCGGAAACCCGGCGCAAAAAGTAAATTTTCCGCATGTACCTGACGGATGGGCGGCTGCTCAAGCCGTTGGGTGTGCGGCCTGCTCCGTTTGTCGCAGATAATCCTGGTCATCTGCTGGAACTGTTCCGGGCTGATTCAGCCTGTCACCATTTAAACGATCCTCTGCAAACGTGCGGCTGGACCGACGTCAGGGCTGTGTTCTACGGTCGAAACCGTGGCCGTTTTCCTGTTTTTTGTTTAAGCCCTACTTCTGGCGGGCTTGAAAATTCCTCGCATCACATCAAAATAAGGCATGTAAAGCAGGCTTATTCGGGCTATGGCAACCAAGAGAGAAAGCAGTACCCTACTGGAACCGACTGCGGCTAGAGTCAAGCCGCCGCCCTTGTTCAAGGTTTTGTTGCTGAATGACGATTACACCCCTATGGAGTTCGTGGTGCATGTTCTCAAGAAGTTTTTTGGCATCGACTCTGAACGGGCGACACAAATCATGCTCAAAGTGCATACTGAGGGCGTAGGCGTGTGCGGGGTGTATCCCAAGGATATTGCCCAAACCAAGGTTGAACTGGTTGTGGATTTCGCACGGCAGCATCAGCATCCGCTGCAATGTACGATGGAGGAAAGTTAGATGATTGCCCAGGAACTTGAAGTCTCACTGCACATGGCCTTTATGGATGCGCGCCAGAAGCGCCACGAATTCATTTCGGTGGAGCACTTGCTGCTGGCGATGCTGGATAACCCCTCGGCGCTGGATGTGTTGCGTGCCTGCGGTGCGAATATCGACACCATGCGCGAGCAGATTGTCGCCTTCATCGAGGAGCACACACCCAAAGTAGGGGGGGAGGATGAAGTGGATACCCAGCCCACACTGGGTTTCCAGCGGGTGATCCAGCGCGCCATCCTGCATGTGCAGTCATCCGGCAAAAAGGAAGTAACCGGCGCGAATGTTCTGGTAGCCGTGTTTGGCGAGAAAGATTCGCATGCCGTGTATTTCCTCGGGCAGCAGGGCGTGTCGCGACTTGATATCGTCAACTTTATTTCCCATGGCATCACCAAGACACCACAGAGCGAGCCTGCGCCGCGTTCCGATGAGGCGGTCGAGGCTCATTCCGAGGCGCCCGCTACTTCGCCGCTGGACAGCTTTGCGCAGAACCTGAATGCGCAAGCACTGGCCGGCAAGATCGATCCGCTGATCGGACGTGAGCACGAACTGGAGCGCGTGGTCCAGACCCTGTGCCGCCGTCGCAAGAACAATCCCTTGCTGGTGGGGGAAGCCGGCGTGGGCAAAACCGCGATTGCCGAAGGTCTGGCACGCCGCATCATCGAAGGCTCGGTGCCTGAAATCCTGGCCGAAAGCACGGTATATGCGCTGGATATGGGCGCCTTGCTTGCCGGAACCAAATACCGGGGTGACTTTGAGCAGCGCCTGAAAGGCGTGCTGAAGCAGCTGTCCGATAACGCCAAGGCAATTCTGTTCATAGACGAGATTCATACGCTGATTGGCGCGGGCGCGGCTTCGGGCGGCACGCTGGATGCCTCCAACCTGCTGAAGCCGGCGCTGTCGTCCGGCCAGTTGCGCTGTATCGGTGCGACGACCTACACGGAATATCGCGGTATTTTCGAGAAAGATCACGCCTTGTCGCGGCGTTTCCAGAAGGTGGATGTGCCGGAACCTTCCGTAGCCGAGACCGTGGCGATCCTGCGCGGCCTGAAATCGCGCTTTGAAGACCATCATGGCGTCAAATACTCCGCAGCCGCTTTGACCACGGCAGCGCAGTTGTCGGCCCGCTATATCAATGACCGTCATTTGCCTGACAAGGCGATCGACGTGATCGACGAGGCGGGTGCAGCGCAGCGCATCCTGCCTAAATCCAAGAAGAAACGTGTGATCACGCCGCGCGAAATCGAGGACATCATTGCCAAGATCGCGCGCATTCCGCCGAAAACGGTGTCGTCCGACGACAAAAACTCGCTGAAAACGCTGGACCGTGATCTGAAGGCGGTGGTGTTTGGGCAGAACGCGGCCATCGACGCGCTGACGGCTGCGATCAAGATGTCGCGCAGTGGCTTGGGCGATCCGCAGAAGCCGATAGGCAATTTCCTGTTTTCAGGCCCCACCGGGGTCGGCAAGACCGAGGTCGCACGCCAACTGGCGTATGTGCTGGGGGTCGAGTTGATCCGTTTCGACATGTCGGAATACATGGAGCGCCACGCTGTGTCGCGCCTGATCGGCGCGCCACCTGGCTATGTCGGATTCGACCAGGGCGGATTGCTGACCGAAGCGGTGACCAAGCAACCTTATTCCGTTGTCTTGCTGGATGAGGTTGAAAAGGCGCACCCCGATATTTTCAATGTGCTGCTGCAGGTGATGGATCATGGCACGCTGACGGATACCAACGGGCGCAAGGCCGATTTCCGTAATGTGGTGCTCATCATGACCACCAATGCCGGGGCGGAAATGCTCAGCAAGTCGAATATTGGATTTTCCAACTCGCGCGAGAGCGGTGACGAAATGGGCGAAATTCGCCGGATGTTCACGCCGGAGTTCCGCAACCGCCTGGATGCGATCATCCCGTTTGCCGCCCTGACTGAGCCAATTGTGCTGCAGGTGGTCGACAAGTTCCTGATGCAACTGGAAGAGCAGTTGCATGAGAAAAAAGTCGAGGCAGTCTTCACCGATGCCTTGAAGGCCTATCTTGCCAAGAATGGCTTCGACCCCTTGATGGGCGCGCGCCCAATGGCGCGTTTGATCCAGGACACGATCCGCAAGGCGCTGGCCGACGAGTTGCTGTTTGGACGCTTGGCACACGGCGGCCGGGTGACCATCGACCTCGACGCCAGCGACAAGGTTGCGCTCGAATTCGAGGAGGCAGTGCCTGCATAATTGCAGTAAAGAACCCGGTGTTTCTGGCCGTTAATCGTCATGCGCAGTAGGTATTTTTTTGTTGTTTCTGACCATGTCCGGGTCTCATTATGGGATTGGGAACGGTGTCGAGCACTGCCTACAGTTGATCGTCGATACGGAAGGAATGCCCATGAAATACTCCTACGCAGCCCATCTTGCTGCCGCCGCCCTGATTGTGTGGCTTCCCTTGAATGCCTATTCAGCTGAAAGTGGGGCAACGTCCCTTTCATCTGACGAACTGTCCAATATCAGCAAGCGTATTCGTGAAACCGGCGCACAGATGAAAGAAGACCTGAAACAGGCGCGTGCGCGTATGGAAGCCAAGAAGGCTCAGGAGGAAGCGGATCGCAAGCGCGAGGCTGAGCGGGCGCGCCAGCAAGCCATTCAGGAAGAGAAACATCGACAGGCCCAGGAAGCGGCACAGGCACGTGCGCGCCAGGAAGCGGCCGCTCGTGCCGCGCAGGCTGAACGGGACCGCGTAGAGGCCGAGCGCGTGAAACAGAAACTGGCTGCCGAGAAGGCCGAACGCGAGAAACGGCTCGCACAAGCGGCTCCGGCCACGAAAGAGGAAAAAGCAGCCCAGGCTGCCGCAGCCAAGGCCAGGGCGATGGCTGCACTCAAACAAATGCGTGAATCGTCAGATGTGAATGCTTTTGCTGATGAGAAGACCGAGCGTGAGAGACAACTCGCGTTGGCCTCAGCAGCCGCAAAAGAGGAAAAGGCAGCTCAAGCTGCGGCCAAAGCCAAGGCAATGGCCGCCCTCAAGAAATCGCGTGAATCATCAGGGGTGAAGGCTTTTGCTGAATGAAAGACCTGGGCAGGTAAGGGCAGAGTTCGGTTGTGTTTGTTGTTTGTTCAGCAACAGGGTGTGAGGATTGGATACGGGCCGCTTGAATAAGCGGCCCGTAAGCTTGTGTGCCCGGTGTGGCCGCTGGATGCTCAAGTCCCCGGTTGACGCTGTTTGACTGAAGTAATGGAAAACAGCGGCAAAAGAAAGCGGCGCCAATGGCGCCGCGAAAGGCCCGGTGTGGCAGGAGGAGGAGAGCCAGGGGCTGAGCCCCAGTACCGGGTGATCTACAAGGGAAATCTACTTACTTCTGTATAGACCAATAAACGATTTGCGACATCGGTTATTTCACACAGTTGCAAGCATTGTGAATAATAACGGTGCGGGATGTTCTTTCTTTAGGGTTTTTTGGGGGTTTGGTACAAACTTGCCGTATGCATGGTAATCCCGCACCATGTTTGCCTATCATTTTCAATGACCGGAGTGTTGATGAATATCCGCCGTGCCCCGCTGATCGCCGCACTGTCACTGTGTGTGACCTTGGCCGCTTGCGAGCAGCCCACTTCGATTGCCAATGAAAAAATTGTTGCGACAGTGGGGGGCGAACTGATTACTGAAAATGAGCTCAATCAGGCATTGTCGCGCCTGGGGGCACGCAATGAGGGGGAAGCAGCCGAGGTTCGCAGCAGGGTACTGGAAGCGTTGATCGATCAGCGTCTGGTGGCGGAAGCGGCTAAAAGCACAGGGCTGGACAAGCAGCCTGATGTCGTACGGGCGCTGCAGCAGGTGCAACGCCAGGTGCTGTTTGATGCCTATATGGAGCGCATATATAAGGATATGCCCAAGCCTACGGATGCTGAGATCAAAGATTATTATTCGCTGCATCCCGAGCTTTTCTCGGCGCGCAAGCTGTATCGCATTCAGGAAATCGAGTTGCGGATGCCTTCAACACGCCTGGCTGAGGTGGAGGCCCGGTTGAAGAAAGATCGCAACCTGACCGATTTCTCGGACTGGCTGAAAGCGCAGGAAATCGAGAGCAAGTCCGGTGTCGGGGTGAAGCCTGCCGAACAGCTGCCTGGCGTTCTGCTGGCGCAGATCAAGGATATGAAGGATGGCCAGGTTACCGTGCTGGCAACCGGTCCCGAGAGCATCAGTGTGTTGCAGGTGCTGGGGAGCCAGGCACAGCCGGTTACGCTTGAGCAGGCGCGGGCGGCCATCGAGCGGGTGGTGCAAAGCACCAAGCGCAAGACTTTGCTGGGAACCGAGCTGAACAAGCTGCGCAGCCAGGGCACGATCGAATACACCAGCGGGTTTGCGCCGGTGGACCCTGCTTCCAAGGCGCCGGCTCTCACGACACAGCCTGGGTCGTGAGTAAGGTGTGAACGAAGTGGGGGGCTGGTATTTTCATACCGGATAAACCGGTGGGGCGTGCCTGTATCAGGAATAATAATTGCATTCAACGACAAACGACAATGACTCAAACACTCGACATGACCAGCATTCATCCCGTGATTCTTTCAGGAGGCTCGGGCACCCGCCTGTGGCCTTTATCCCGCGCAGCCTTACCCAAGCAGCTGTTGCCGCTTGCCAGCGACCATAGCCTGCTGCAGGACACGGTCAGCCGCCTGGCCGATATGCCGGAAGTCGCAGCGC
>JAIOJU010000067.1 GCA_019911765.1 Thiobacillus sp. | reverse complement strand
GCCTCACGGCCATGGCTGCCGCCGGACACGCCATCGGCCACCACCGCAAGCATGCCCTTGGTGGCCGCCAGCTGCGGATCGGCCGGCTCGACAAAGCCGCCATAATCCTCGTTCCGTTCGCGCGGGCCGGTGGCAGTGGCGTAGCCGAATTCGAGGGTCAGGGGCATTTAGTGGCAAGTGGCAAGTGGCAAGTGGCAAGAAGATTATAAGGGGCCGTTAGTCAGCTCCCCCTTGCGTCTTGAATCTTGAACCTTGAGTCTTCTAGACCCGCGCCCCAGACATCGCCGCCGCACCCCAGGTCGTGCGCCAGCGCTGCTTCACCATGGTGAGTCCGGTCAGCGCCACGAAGCACAGGCCGGCAAAGATCAGCAGGCCGATCTGGTAATCACCGGTTTGCCCCTTGATATAGCCCAGGCTGGCTGCGAGATAAAAACCGCCGATGCCACCGGCCATGCCGACCATGCCGGTCATCACGCCGATTTCCTTGCGGAAGCGCTGCGGCACCAACTGGAACACCGCGCCATTCCCAACGCCGAGACTGCTCATGGCAAGCATGAATCCGGCAAGCGCGATGTACGCATTGGGCGAACCGAAGCTGACGATGATGAGGAAAATACCCGCCAGCAGATACATGATCAGCAAAGCACGGATGCCGCCGATGCGATCGGCCAGCATGCCGCCCATGGGACGCACCAGCGAACCGGCAAACACGCAGGCTGCGGTGAAGTAACCCGCTTCGACCGGCGGCATGCCGTACTGGTCGTTGAAGTAGATGGTGAGGCTGGATGCGAGTCCGACGAAGCCGCCAAAGGTGACGAAGTAGAAGAACATGAACCACCAGGCATCGCGGTCCTTCAGCACGTTCAGGTACTGGTGCAAGGACTTGGGTGGAGGGCAGTCGGGCGCATCCTTGGCAAAGAACAGGTACACCAGAAACGCCACCCCAACCGGAATCAAGGCCAGGCCGAATACATTGCTCCAACCGTAGGCCACGGCCAATCCAGGCGCAAGCAAGGCTGCGATCACGGTGCCGGAATTGCCCGCCCCCGCAATGCCCAGCGCAGTGCCCTGGTGCTGCGGCGGATACCAGCGCGACGCCAGCGGCAGGGCCACGGCAAAGGCCGCGCCGGCAAAACCCAGCGCCACCCCCAAAACGAGAACTTCACGGTAGCTGTGTATGCCGAACAGCCAGGCCCAGGCCAGCGCGGTCATCACCACCAGCTGGCCAATCAGTCCGGCTTTCTTCGGCTTGAGGTGATCGACCAGCACGCCCATGAGAACGCGCAATACCGCGCCCGCCAGAACCGGCATGGCCACCATCATGCCTTTTTGGGAAGCCGTCAGACCCAGCGTGGCGGCGATCTGCACGCCCAGCGGACCCAGCATCACCCAGACCATGAAGGCGATATCAAAATATAAAAATGCCGACAGCAGCGTAGGCGTATGCCCCGACTTCCAGAAGTCGCGTGTCATGAAAAACTCCGTTCAGTGATTATTGTGTTGTCAGGCAGGGCGACTGCCCTGCCCATGGTTCTCCGCAAATGCGGAAACAAATCCCGGTCAGCCTAAGGAAGCGCTTAACAAGTTGGTTTACTGTGTGGTTCGACAGGCTCACCACGAACGAAATCAATCACTTGCCATTCGCCCTGAGCTTGTCGAAGGACTTATTCAGCGCTTCCCTAAGCCTCGGCAGCAGCCAGATCCAGCCACACCCGGCCATCCTCGACCTTGACCGCGAATTCGCGCGCGCAGCCGTTATCCGGCGCTGACGCACAACCGCTATCGAGCTCGATATTCCAGCCGTGCATCGGGCAGGTCACTTTTTTGCCGTGGACGATGCCTTGCGAAAGTTGCCCGCCCTTGTGCGGGCAGCGGTCTTCCAGCGCAAAAATTTCGTCGTCGGCATTGCGGAACACGGCGATGTCGAGCGTGCCGTGGCGCACCACGCGCGCGCCGAGTTTGGGGATGTCGCTGACGCTGACGACAGCGGTCCACGGGTTCAGATCAGTTTGGCTCATGGCGGTTTCCTTTAGACCACAACAGTTTCGAATTCATGCTTGAGCTTGCCTTCCCTGGCACGCTCGACCCATGGATCGCGTTCGACCGACAACGCGAACACCATGCGTTCATACAGCGCACGCCGCCCTTCGGCATCGTCGAGGATTTTCTTTTTCACGTAGTCAAGTCCGACACGCTCGATGTAGTGCACGGTGCGATCGAGATAGCGTGCCTCTTCGCGATAGAGCTGCAGGAAGGCGCCCGAATACTCCATCACCTCCTGATCGGTTTTCACCTTGACCAGGAACTGCGCAACCTCGGTCTTGATGCCGCCGTTGCCGCCGATATAGATTTCCCAGCCGGAATCGACACCGATGATGCCGATGTCCTTGATCGCGACTTCGGCGCAGTTGCGCGGGCAACCGGACACCGCCAGCTTGACCTTGTGCGGCGCCCACATCTTGAAGAATGCCTTTTCCAGATCGATGCCCAGCTGGGTCGAATTCTGCGTGCCAAAGCGGCACCATTCTGATCCGACGCAGGTTTTCACCGTGCGCAGCGCCTT
>JAIOJU010000066.1 GCA_019911765.1 Thiobacillus sp. | reverse complement strand
ACAAAACCCCCATGCTTGCCCCCCTCCCCGGCCGCACCTTTGTGGTGCGCTATTTGGCTTGTGCGCACGATCTTTGTGCTACGCATCACAACATATGGCTTGCTACACTCTCCCTGTTACCGGAGGCCGCCTGATGAACCCGAAATTCCCGAATCCTGCTTTTATCAATGATGTCGCTGGCAAGCTCGGCGAGATGCTGAAAAATTCCCCGGCAAAAGACCTCGAGCAAAACCTCAAGGCTGGCGTCACCTCGATGCTGGGCAAACTGGATATGGTGAGCCGCGAGGAATTCGATGTGCAGACCGAAGTGCTGGCGCGCACACGCGCCAGACTGGAGCAACTGGAAGCGCGCCTGGCCGAACTGGAAAAGCAGCGCACCCCATCCTAGTATCCTGAGCAGGGAATACGCCGAATGGAAACAACGAGAATCTCCCGCATACTGCGTTACAAATCCTCGCCAGGTGTTCAACCTGGCTGCGGTTTGTGCCTTGTCTGCGAAAGATTTCGTCATTTCCATCAACAGGATTGCAAGTCTATGCAAACGCCCGATCAACGTATTCCCTACACAGGACACTAGTGGCCGTCGCCGTCGTCAAAAGCCGGGCACTCAACGGCATGGACGCACCGGAAGTGGTGGTCGAGGCGCATCTGGCCAACGGACTGCCCGCGTTCACCCTGGTGGGGCTGCCTGAAACCGAAGTCAAGGAGGCGCGCGACCGTGTACGCGCCGCCATTCAGAACGCGCAGTATGAATTTCCGGCACGCCGTATTACGGTCAACCTCGCCCCAGCCGATCTGCCCAAGGAATCCGGACGGTTCGACCTGCCGATTGCCCTGGCCATACTCGCAGCCTCCGGCCAGATTCCTTCCGATAAATTCAGGCACGCCGAATTCGCCGGCGAACTGGCGCTGACAGGCGAACTGCGGCCCGTGCGTGGCGCGCTGGCGATGGCGCTGGCCACGCGTGCCGCCAACCGGCAATTGGTATTGCCGACCCAATCGGCCGCCGAAGCGTCGCTCGCCAGCGGGGTGGATACGCTGGGGGCCGCGAGCCTGCTCGATGTGTGCGCCTGGCTTTGCGGGCAAACCTCGCTCATCGCCCCCGAAGCGGATGCCCCCCGCAGCGCGCCGGATTACCCTGACTTTTTCGATGTCAAAGGCCAGACCGCGACCAAGCGAGCGCTGGAAGTCGCCGCGGCTGGCGGCCATTCGGTGCTGATGGCCGGTCCGCCCGGCACCGGAAAGTCCATGCTCGCCGCGCGCTTTCCCGGCATCCTGCCGGCGATGAATGAAGCCGAAGCGCTGGAAGCCGCTGCAGTGCACTCGCTCAACGGCGGCTTCCGATCCGAGCACTGGCAGCGCCGTCCTTTTCGCGCGCCCCACCATACCGCGTCGGCCGTGGCGCTGGTTGGTGGCGGCGGCAACCCGCGGCCCGGTGAAATTTCACTGGCACATCATGGCGTGCTGTTTCTCGACGAGTTGCCGGAGTTTTCACGACAGGTGCTGGAGGTGCTGCGCGAACCACTGGAAACCGGTCACATCACGATTTCACGCGCTGCACGACAGGCCGATTTCCCCGCGCGGTTTCAACTGGTGGCTGCGATGAATCCCTGTCCCTGTGGCTACCTCGGCCACCCCACCCAGGCATGCCGCGACACCCCCGATCAGATTACCCGTTACCGCGCACGCATTTCCGGGCCGCTGCTCGACCGCATCGACATCCAGATCAGCGTCCCCACACTGACACAGGACGAGCTGATGCAGGCCAGCGCCGGCGAACCCAGCTCAGCCATTCGTGTCCGTGTTCAGGCTGCGCGCGACCGCCAGATTGCACGCCAGGGAAAACCCAATGCCGCACTGGGAACCCAGGAAATCGATCAGTTCTGCCAGCTGGATGCGGCCGGCGAAACCCTGCTCAAAAAAGCGATCGCACAGCTCAACCTGTCTGCACGCGCCTATCACCGCGTACTCAAGCTGGCGCGCAGCGTGGCTGACCTGGCGGGCTGCGATGCAATCGGCAACGTTCACCTGGCCGAAGCGATTCAGTACCGGAGACAGGCTGCATGAGCGACCCGTTCGAATCCTGGCAGGAAGAAAAGCGTTCCGCCTGGCTCTATCGCGTGGTGGCTGAATGTGAACGCGGCACCCCACGCGAAGCACTGTTCAATGAGTTGGCGCAGGCTGCCGACGAGCAGGCGGAACTCTGGCGGGCCATCATCATGAAGAAAGGCGGCCAGGTACCGACCGCGTTCCACCCCGAACTGCGCACCCGCGTGGTGGCCAGCCTCACCCGCGTGTTCAAGCCGCGCGCCATGCGCGGCATCCTGGCGGCGATGAAAGTGCGCGGCATGGTGCTGTATACGCAGAACCCGCCTCACCCCATGCCCACCCGCGTTGACGACATCGGCAAACGCCACCAGAGTGGCGCCGCCGGCAATGCCTTGCGCGCGGGGGTATTCGGCATCAACGACGGGCTGGTGTCGAATGCCGCACTGATTTACGGTGTGGCCGGCGCGTCGCAGGAAGCGTCGATCATCGTGCTGACCGGCGTGGCAGGATTGCTGGCAGGTGCGTTCTCGATGGCGGCGGGCGAATATGTCTCGGTGCGCTCGCAGCGCGAAATGTTCGAGTACCAGATTGGGCTGGAACGCGACGAACTGGAAGAGTACCCGGAGGAAGAGGCGGCCGAACTGGCGCTGATTTACGCTGCCAAGGGCATGCCGCTGGACGAGGCGCGGCGGGTGGCCGATACCTTGATGCAGGACCCTGAACGCGCCCTGGATACGCTGGCGCGTGAAGAACTGGGGCTCAACCCGGACGAACTCGGCTCACCCTGGGTTGCGGCGATCTCTTCATTTTCGGCTTTTACTGCCGGCGCGGCATTGCCGCTGCTGCCCTTCCTGCTGAGCCACAATCATGCGCTGACTGCATCCATCACACTGACTGCCCTGGGCTTGTTTGCCGTGGGGGCCAGCATGAGCCTGTTCACCGGCCGCCATGCCATGATGAGCGGCTTGCGCATGCTGGCAATAGGCGGCGCTGCGGGACTGGCCACCTGGTTCATCGGCGCCTGGCTGGGCGTGACACTGGGCTAGTACGACAACCCATCAGCGCATTCAAGCGCCGCTCGATCGACCTTGTATCACCCACATGAATCGGGACACGCCCGTCTAAAGCGAGCGTGATGCTCGATTTCCGGCTGTGTTCGGTACCAGACAGACAGCATGGAGCGTGTGCCCTAGTCTAAGTCTGATTGGGACCGGAGCAATCGTTGCCGGCTTCGAGTCTAAAGCCATCAGGAGCCGAAAAATGTTACAAACCATTGCAATCATCCTGATCATCCTCTGGTTGCTGGGGCTGGTTACGTCCACCACCATGGGCGGGTTCATTCACATTCTTCTGATCATTGCGATCGTGGTGATTTTGTTGCGTGTCATTCAGGGCCGGCGCCTTTAACAGATTCGGGATTGTTCTACGCTGCAACATGCAGGTAAAGCGATGCAGCGGGTCACGCATGCCGTTAACCCGGCTACCCGTCGCACATGGCGAGAATCAAGCGCATCCCTATCGGAGGAATTGAAATGAATGCAATCAAAATGCTGGGCGTCGTACTGATCGTGGCCGGCGGCCTGGGGCTGTTGTATGGCGGATTCACCTACACCCAGGACACGCACGAAGCCAAGCTGGGTCCGATCGAATTGTCGATCCAGGACAAAAAGACGGTGAATATCCCCATCTGGGCCGGCGTGGGCGCAATCACGGTGGGCTTGGTCCTGCTGTTTGTGCGCAGCAAGCCATAGCCGTTGCACCTGACCGGGACACGCCCCGCTGGTGTCGCAGGCAATGGCCGGCATGGCCGTTGACCCGGATATCAACGACGGGCGGCGTATTCAACGCATACGCCTGGTGCTGCCGTAATTCCTGTCAGGCCAGCTTAAAACACGGACGAACCAAGCGGCAATACGAGCCCGGCCGGCATTCTCGCCGTGCCCGGCTCATTACATTAGACCCGTGCCGTTCTGACCACCCCACGTTCGAGTAAGGAGAAGAGCATCGATATCAAAGCATTCGGATTTCCTTCGCGCACGCGGAATACGCTGCGCCACGACCGGGATACCGAGTTGCTGCGCTCGGAACTGTTCAGCATCGAGCAGCTGAAGCGTCATGCGGTCACCCTGGCGGGCCAGCATCGAATCGATCCGCGTCCGGGGCCGGACAGGTTGCTGCCACGGCTTTCGGACAATGCACGGGTTTTGCTGGCAGCCTACGACGTCGTCACCGCCGCGGCGATGCCGGGGCAACGGATTGTGCCGGCCGAGGCCTGGCTGCTCGACAATTTCTATCTGATCGAGCAGCAGATTGGCATGGCACGTCGACATCTGCCGCGTGGATACAGCCGCCAGTTACCGCGACTGGCCGATGGCCTGTCAGCCGGCTTTCCCCGTATTTACGACCTGGCGCTGGAGTTGATTTCCCACATGGACGGCCGCGTCGACAGCGATAACGCCACCCAGTTGATCGCCGCCTACCAGACCGTCGAGCCCTTGAAACTGGGCGAATTGTGGGCCTTCCCGATCATGCTGCAACTGGCGCTGCTGGAAAACCTGCGCCGCGTCGGGGTGCGTATCGCCCAGCGGCGCGAAGAGCGCGATGCGGCCATCACCTGGGCCGACCGCATGCTCGCCACGGCTGAAAGCGAACCCAAACAGTTGATCCAGTTGCTGGCCGAGTTTGCCAATGCCGATGTGCCGCTGACCGCGCCGTTTGTGGAGGAGTTTTACGACCGGCTGCAGGCGCAGGGGCCCGCAATGGCCTTCGTGCAAACCTGGGTCGAGCAGAAACTGCTCGAACAGGGGGTGACCGCCACCGAGTTGTCGGAGGCGGCCGGCCGCACGGCCGCGGCCAACCAGATCTCCATCGCCAACAGCATCGGCAGCCTGCGCTTCATCGGCGCCATGGACTGGAAGCAGTACGTCGAGTCGCTCAGTGTCGTCGAACAGATCTTGCGCGAAGATCCAATGGACAGTTACGCCAGCCAGGATTTCGCCACCCGCGACCGTTACCGGCATGTCATCGAGGATGTGGCGCGACGCAGCACATGCAGCGAAATGGCGGTGGCACGCGAAGCTATCGTTCTAGCGCAGGCGGCTGCCGCGCAACAAGGCATCCACGACCGCAGCGCGCATGTCGGCTACTACCTGATCGACCGGGGACGGCAGCGCCTGGAGCATGCAGTCGGCTGCCGACTGTCGTTGAAATCCCGGATCGTCCGGGTGAGCCGGCATCTGCGCCTGCCTCTGTATCTCGGCCCCATCCTGTTGCTCACTGCGTTGGCAACAGCAAGCATCCTGTCTGTTGTCGGCGGTTTCGGAGCAGGCGACTGGCGGGTTGGCTTGCTGCTGCTTCCCTTCGTCATCGCCGTCTCGGCGCTGGCCGTTTCGCTGGTGAACCTGCTGGTCACGCTCGTTCTGCCGCCGCGTGCCCTGCCCCGTCTGGATTTTTCCAAGGGAATTCCGGACAGCCACCGCACCATGGTGATCGTCCCCACCCTGCTGGCAAGGCCGCAGGACGTCGACGATCTGCTCGAAGCGATGGAGATCCGCTATCTCGGCAATCGCGATCCCAATCTGTTCTTTGCCCTGCTGACGGATTT
>JAIOJU010000065.1 GCA_019911765.1 Thiobacillus sp. | reverse complement strand
ATCTCACCCAGGGCAATCCCGGTTTCGTCGAACACGAATGGACCTCGCTGGAAAACGCGATCGGCTGGATACGCGCCAGTGGCGGCATGGCGGTGGTCGCGCATCCCGGGCGCTACGCCTTCAATGCACACCAACTACTCCTGTTGCTGGACGCTTTCCGCAAGTTGGGTGGCGAAGGCATTGAAGTCATCACTGGCAGTCACCATTCCACCGAATACGGCAAGTTTGCCGATCTGGCGCGGGCTTTCGGCCTCAAGGCCTCACGTGGTGCGGATTTTCATGCGCCGGGCGAGGGCGTTGATATTGGTCGGCTGCCTCAACTGCCGCATTACTGCAAGCCTGTCTGGCAAGGCTGGCCCGAGCTTGTCCCGCATTTCTCCCTTTCCACTGTCTGAGACTGTATGGCGCAATTTTTCAATATTCACGCGGACAACCCGCAAGTCCGGCTCATCCAGCAGGCGGTCGATATTCTCAAGCGCGGCGGCGTGATCGTCTATCCAACCGACTCGTGCTACGCGCTCGGTTGCCGCATTGGCGACAAGGAGGCGGCGATGCGGCTGCTGGCCGTGCGCGGACTCGACGGCGAGCATGACCTCACGCTGATCTGCAGCGACCTGTCCGAACTTGGCCGCTACGCCCAGGTGGACAACCTCCAGTTCCGTCTGCTGAAAGCCCATACCCCCGGCGCCTACACCTTCATCCTGCGCGGCACGCGCGAGGTGCCGAAACGGCTGCTGCACAAGAAGCACGACACCATCGGCCTGCGTGTGCCGGCGCATCCCATCGTTCAGGCGCTGCTGGCCGAACTCGGCGAGCCGATCCTGTCGTCCACGCTGTTGCTGCACGGCGAGGATGTGCCTTTGACCGAACCGTGGGAAATGCGTGAGCGCCTGGAGCATCTGGTTGAACTGGTGATCGATGGCGGCGCCTGCGGACTGACGCCAACCACCGTGATCGATCTCACCACCGACACGCCCGCCGTGCTGCGTTACGGCAAGGGCGACGCGTCGGACTTCGAATCCTGATCCGGCATGGAACTGACCCTGATCCAGAAAATTGCCGTGTTCGCCTTGCCGGTGATATTCGCCATCACCCTGCATGAGGCGGCGCATGGCTACGTCGCGCGCTACTTCGGCGACATGACGGCGGCGGCAGCAGGGCGCATCACCGCCAACCCGCTCAAGCACATCGATCCCGTCGGCACCATCCTGGTGCCGCTGCTGATCCTGCTCACCAGCAAGCTGCTCGGCGGCGGCGCCATTTTGTTTGGCTGGGCCAAGCCGGTCCCGGTCAATTTTGGCCGCCTGCGCCGTCCCAAGCAGGACATGCTGTGGGTGGCGCTTGCCGGACCCGGCATGAATTTCGTCATGGCGGTGTTCTGGGCCCTGATGATCCAGCTCGGCTATGCCCTCGGCAGTGGTTTTGCCACGGCGCCCCTGATGCTGATGGGCGCGGCAGGCGTATTCATCAACGTCATCCTGATGGCGCTGAACCTGATTCCGCTGCCGCCGCTCGATGGCGGCCGCATCGCCGTCAGCCTGCTGCCGGTGAGACAGGCCATCCAGTTTTCCCGGCTTGAACCCTATGGCCTGTTCATTTTGCTCGGCCTGATGTTCACCGGCATCCTCGGCATCATCCTGTGGCCGCTGATCAATTTGTTCGTCGGCCTCACGGCGGCTGTCACCGGTCTTGAATCCGCGCAGCTGATCGGCCTGATCCAGCTCGTGTTGAGTTAACTTCATCCCCTAATTTCTTGAGCCACCTTACATAAAACATGTATTCCGACCGCGTTCTCTCTGGCATGCGTCCCACCGGGCGACTCCACCTTGGCCACTACCATGGCGTGCTGAAAAACTGGCTGCGCTTGCAAAACGAATACCAGTGCCTGTTCTTCGTGGCCGACTGGCATGCGCTGACCACCCATTACGACACCCCCGCCGCCATCGAAAATAACGTGCGCGACATGGTGGTTGACTGGCTCGCGGCGGGCGTGGACCCGGCGCAGGCCACCCTGTTCGTGCAATCGCGCGTGATCGAACACGCCGAACTGCACCTGCTGCTGTCGATGACGACCCCGCTCGGCTGGCTGGAGCGCGTGCCCACCTACAAGGACCAGCAGGAAAAGCTCAGCGAGAAAGACCTCTCCACCTACGGCTTTCTCGGTTATCCACTGCTGCAGTCGGCTGACATCCTGATCTACCGCGCCAACCTGGTGCCGGTGGGCGAGGACCAGGTGCCGCACATCGAATTCACCCGCGAAATCTGCCGCCGCTTCAACCATATGTATGGCCGTGAGCCGGGATTCGAGGACAAGGCGCGTGCCGCCGTCAAAAAGCTGGGTTCCAAAAAGGCCAAGCTCTACGAAGAATGTCGCACCGCCTATCAGGAAAAAGGCGACGACGAGGCGCTGGAATCGGCCAAGGCCCTGCTCAACGATGCGCAGAACCTGTCGCTCAACGACCGTGAGCGCCTGTTCGGCTACCTGGAAGGCTCAGGCAAGATGATTCTCGCCGAGCCCGACTCCCTGCTGACCGCAGCATCGAAAATGCCCGGACTCGATGGCCAGAAAATGTCCAAGTCCTACAACAACACCATCGCCCTGCGCGAAGACCCGGAAATCGTCAGCAAGCAAATCCGCACCATGCCGACCGACCCCGCGCGCGTGCGCCGCACCGACCCAGGCAACCCGGCCAATTGCCCGGTATGGCAATTCCATCTGGTGTATACCGACGACGCCACCCGTCAATGGGTCACCACAGGCTGCACCAGCGCCGGCATCGGCTGCATCGAATGCAAACAGCCGGTGATCGATGCCGTGCTCGCCGAACTCGCTCCCATCCGTGAGCGCGCCCAGTATTACGAAGACAACCCCGATCAGGTACGCAACATCCTCGCCGACGGCAGCGAAAAAGCGCAGGAACTGGCACGCGACACCATGCGCGATGTGCGCGAGGCGATGGGGCTGACGTTCGGGTAAAGCCGTATGTTCAGGACGGGAGGGTCGCCAGGAAAATGGCGCAGCCAGCTGTTATCGGGTCATTGTGAATGACGGGCCATGACCCTGAAGAGCCGGTCGATGCATGTACGGTGAATGTCCGTTTAGCAGCGGGCAACGGTCATTTGTTAATGGCTGCGGGAAATGTGCAGAACAAAACCGCCGGATCATGGCGGGTTTTGTTTCGTTCGATACGAATCAGACAGCGCTGCTGGTCTTGCGACGCCTCGCCGTCCAGCCCACCAGCCCCAGCCCAGCCAGCATCATGGCGTAGGTTTCAGCTTCAGGCACCGCCTGCACACTCAGGCGCAGATAATCCGTTCCGGCAACGTCCTGGTCATACAGATAAGCCACATTCCATATCAGCCCTGTACCCAGCGTAGCCAAGTTCAAAGTATCGAAACCGCCCAGCAGATTGGTAGCCGACACAATGTCAAAGCTGTCTCCAGCAGTGGCATTAAATCCGTTCCAGAATACTGCGTCCAAAGTGCCCGCCAGGGTGGCTGTGCCACTCACAGCCAGCACATCAAACAACCCTGCGCCTGTGCCGCCCAGTTCGATGCTCAAGGTACCTGTCGCGCCCTGAGTATAGTCCCCTTGCACCATCGTTGTGCCGGGCGAGGCTCCTGGTGCAAGAATGCCACCGTTATTGGTGAGGTTGCCGATGAAGGTGCCTACTGCCAGCGTACCGCCGGTGAAGTTGAAAGCAGCGGTTCCAGGATTCACGGTGTCAATAATGCCAGCCGTGAGGGTGCCACCTTGCAGATTGTAAGTGCCAGTACTGCTTGCGGCGTTACCCAGCGTCATGGTGCCATTGACTGTCACACTGCCGCCCGTCTGCGTATGACCGGCATTACCG
>JAIOJU010000064.1 GCA_019911765.1 Thiobacillus sp. | reverse complement strand
GCTTTTCGCGCTTGATCACCGCTTGCGGAAAATCAGGCCGCTGCAGCACGCGCGTCAGGATATCGATCGCGGCCGATTTTTCGCTGGCAGACGACAAGGTCCGCAAACCCACCTCTGCGCGATCCCGGTCGAAGCTCCCCGACAGCACTGCCCCCACATCGGCGAGACGGTGTGCAATGGTCGTATCGGTAATTCCGCCCGCCCCCTGATCCAGCAAACCATGGGTCAAGTGCGCCAAACCCGCCTTGCCTGCCGGGTCACGCGCGCTGCCTGCCGGAAAGTTCACCGAGATATCCAGGATCGGCAGTTCATGGCTTTCGACAAACACCACGCGCGCGCCCTCGGAAGTTTGCCAGTTCTGGATCACCAGCGCGGCATGCGCTGACAGCGGCAGGCTCAACAAACAGGCCGCGATGAAACGCTTAATTGACATGACGTACTCCTGCCACGGCAGCACGCGCCGCCTTGCTGTTCAAGGGCTGCGGATCGAGTTCCGCCACGCTCAACCGATCATCCTGCAGCCATTTCCGCGCCACGGCCTGCACCTCCCTGGCCGTCACCGCACGCAATTTGTCGACCCGGCGCGCCAGCGCCTCCGGCGGCAAACCCGTGGTCACATACTCACCCAATTGCATGGCCTGATAAAACAGCGAATCGCGCTGGTAGACGTCGGCCGCGATCACTTGTGCCTTGACCCGTGCAAGTTCTACTTCGCTGATGCCTTTTTGCTGCACACGCTTGAGTTCGGCACGCACCGCCTGTTCCAGCGCGGCGACCGATTTCCCCGGTGCCGGACTCGCATCGACCATGAACAGGCCCGGCCCGCGCGATACCGCGTCGTAGCCCGCACTCACGTTCACGGCAATCTGCTGCGTTTTCACCAGCGACTTCTGCAGCCGGGCCGAATCGTTCCCGCTCAGCACGCCGGCCAGAATTTGCAGCGCATAGGGCTCGCTGTCCTGCTGCCAGTCCTTGAGCGTGGGGACGTGCCAGGCCATCAACAAATAGGGTAACTGCGCCGGCGCCTTGACCACAATGCGCTTGCTGCCGACCTGCGCCGGTTCGGTCTGCGGCTTGCGCTCCGGCAAGGCGCGCGGAGGCAACTTACCGAAATATTGCCTGGCCAGCGCAAGCACCTCATCGGCCTTAACGTCGCCCGCCACCACCAGGGTGGCGTTGTTGGGCGCATACCAGCGTGCGTACCAGTCACGCGCATCCTGACCGGTCATGTTCTGCAGATCATCCATCCAGCCGATGATGGGGCGCCGATACGGATGCGCCTGATAGGCCGTGGCCATCAAACGCTCATACACGATCGATTGCGCCTGGTCGTCGGTACGCAGGCGGCGCTCTTCCATGACTACCTGAAGTTCCTTGGCAAACAGCTCGTCGCTGATGACAAGGTTGGCCATGCGGTCGGCCTCGAGTTGCATCGACAGCGCCAACCGGTCCTTCTGCATCTGCTGGAAATAGGCCGTGTAGTCGCGGCTGGTAAACGCGTTTTCCCGCCCGCCCGCGGCAGCAATGCGTTTGGAGAACTCGCCCGGGGGCACCGTCTTCGTGCCCTTGAACATCATGTGTTCGAGCACGTGCGCCACCCCGCTGGTGCCGTTGAACTCGTCCATCGAACCGGCGCGATACCACACCTGCGACACCATCACCGGTGCGCGATGATCTTCCTGCACGATCACCCGCATGCCGTTATCCAGCGTCACATCCGTCACCGCTGCCTGGGCGCCGCCGAGCGCGAGCGCCAGCAGCATTCCCCACATGCCATGCATGTTGTTCTGTTTCATTGCTTAACCCTTATGAATGACCTCACTCCCAAACGCGCAGATGCCCGTGTGGAGTCGACTGCCTGAATGATAAGATACCGCGTCCGTCAAACAGTTGTGCTGACTGCCTTTATCCGTGTTTAGTTTCTTCAAATCAAAATCCAAACCGGCTCCCGAGCCGGACCCCTCCGCGCCCGTCCCCGAGGCGCTGCAGCCCGTCACGCCACCGCCGGCCATTGAAGCCGAAGCGGTGGCCACGCCCGAACCTGTCACAGAGACTGCGGCTGCCGCACCGCGCCTGGGCTGGGCACAACGCCTCAAGCAAGGCCTCGCCAAAACCCGTGGGCGCCTGGGCGGGCAGCTCTCCAGTCTGCTGGGGGTTGGCCGCAAGATCGACGCCGAGCTGTTCGAGGAACTCGAAACCCTCCTCATCACCGCCGATATCGGCATGGATGCGACGCAAGCCCTGCTCGACACCCTGCAAAGAAGGGTACGCCGCGAAGGCTGGACCGAAGCCTCTGACCTGCAAGCCGGACTCAAGCAGGCCCTGGTTGATCTGCTGAGCCCGCTGCAGGCGCCGCTCGACGTCACCACGCACAAGCCGTTCATTCTCATGCTGGCCGGCGTCAACGGTGCCGGGAAGACCACCACCATCGGCAAACTCGCCAAGCTGTATCAGTCGCAAGGGCTGTCGGTGTTGCTGGCAGCCGGCGACACCTTCCGCGCCGCCGCCCGCGAACAGTTGCAGGTCTGGGGCGAGCGCAACAACGTCACCGTGGTGAGCCAGGAAAAAGGCGATTCCGCGGCGGTGATCTTCGATGCGATTCAGGCTGCGCGTGCGCGCAATATCGACGTGGTGCTGGCTGATACGGCCGGCCGCCTGCCCACCCAGCTCAACCTGATGGAAGAAATCAAAAAGGTGAAACGGGTGATCGAGAAAGCCGCGCCCGGCGCACCGCACGAGGTGCTGCTGGTGCTGGACGCCAACACCGGGCAAAACGCGGTGTCCCAGGTCAGGGCCTTTGACGACGCGCTTGGCGTCACCGGCCTGGCCCTGACCAAACTCGACGGCACCGCCAAGGGCGGCGCGATTGCTGCCATTGCCCAGGCGCGGCCCATCCCGGTTCGGTATATCGGCATTGGCGAGAGTGTCGATGATCTGCGGCCGTTCAACGCCCATGAATTCGTCGAAGCCGTTTTCACCGTTTGATACCGCCCCACACATGATCAGTTTCAGCCAGGTCACCAAGCGCTACCCCGGCGGGCATGAAGCCCTGTCCAACATCAACCTCACGATTGAGCAGGGCGAACTGGTGTTCCTGATCGGGCACTCCGGCGCCGGCAAAAGCACGCTGCTGAAACTCATCGCCGCGATTGAACGACCCACCAGTGGCGCGCTGACGGTCAGCGGCCAGAACATCAGCCGCCTGTCGCACCGGGCGGTACCCTACCTGCGGCGCAACATCGGCCTGGTGTTCCAGGATCACAAGCTGCTGTTCGATCGCAACGTGATCGAAAACGTCGTCCTGCCGCTCGACATCGCCGGCTTCGACCGCCGCGAGGCGCTCAAGCGTGCCCGCGCCGTGATCGACAAGGTTGGTCTGCTCAACCGCGAAAAAGCCAATCCCATCAGTCTGTCGGGTGGCGAACAGCAACGCCTGTGCATCGCCCGCGCGCTGGTCAGCCGCCCGGCCCTGTTGCTGGCCGACGAACCCACCGGCAACCTCGACGCCGGCTACGCCGCTGACATCATGGCGATGTTCCGTGACTTCCACCAGGTCGGCACCACGCTGGTCATCGCCACCCACGACGACCGCGCGATCACGGCATTGGGGGGCCGCATCCTGCGGCTGGAGCACGGCAAGGTGGAAGAGGTGACCGCATGATCGGCTGGATGCGTCACCAGAAGCACGCGCTCACTTCCGCGCTGCGCCGCCTGCGCGCACAGCCGGTTGCCACCCTGCTCACCGCCTTGGCCATGGGCGTGGCCATCAGCCTGCCCAGCGGCCTGTACCTGATGCTGGACAACCTTAACCGCCTGGCCGGCGATCTGCCCGCACAGCCGGAAATCAGCTTGTTTCTCGATGCAGGGATTTCGCCCGCTCAAAACCAGGCCATCGCCGCACGCCTTAAGCAGCCTGACATCGCACAGGCCCGCCATGTCCCCAAGGATGAAGCACTCGCTGCGCTGAGTTCGGCACAGGATTTGTCTGACATCACCGCCGGTTTGACAGAAAACCCGCTGCCGGACGCCTGGGTCGTCCGACCCAAGGCACATGCACGCGAGGAGTTGACGCGAATTTCAGAAAGTCTGGGGAAACTGCCGGGGGTCGCCGAGACCCACCTCGACAGCCAGTGGGCTGAGCGCCTGCAGGCCGCGCTCAGCATCGGCCGCACCGGCGTCTGGATGCTGGCCGGCCTGTTTGCCATTGCGCTCGTCGCCATTTCCGGCAACGCCATCCGCGCCCAGGTCCTGGTCCGGCGTGACGAAATCCAGGTCAGCCGGCTGATCGGTGCGACCGACCGTTATATACGCCGGCCCTTCATCTATCTGGGCGCGCTGCAAGGCCTCCTGGGCGGACTGGCTGCGGGCGGCGTGCTGGCCCTCGCAGGCTGGCAACTGCACACACCCGTCGAGCACCTGGCCAATTTGTACGGGTCGGCCTTCCGCCTGCTGCCACCCTCAAGCAGCGAAATCGCCGTCGTACTGGGCCTGACCACCCTGTTTGGCTGGCTTGGCGCCTGGATTTCCGTGACGCGTGCGCTTCGCCAGGTCGAATCCACGCGTTAATTTCAATTTTCGGGAACCCTGCCCGGGCTTAGCACTCGATGCATGAGAGTGCTAAAATGGCTATGAGGGAGATTTGAAACCATGAGTCAGACCATTTCTTTACCGATTCCTGCTGCTTACAGTCTGGATAGCTATATTCAGACTGTTAACCGTTACCCCATGCTCAGCCTGGAAGACGAGCAGCGGCTGGCGCGCGCCTGGCATGACAACGAAGATATCGATGCCGCCCGCCAACTGGTGGTGTCACACCTGCGCGTCGTGGTGAGCGTGGCCCGTCATTATCTTGGCTACGGCCTGCCCCATGCCGACCTGATCCAGGAAGGCAACGTTGGCCTGATGAAGGCAGTGAAGCGTTTCGACCCGGACCGCGGTGTTCGCCTGGTCTCATTCGCGCTGCACTGGGTGCGCGCCGAAATACATGAGTACGTGCTGAAGAACTGGCGCCTGGTCAAAGTGGCCACCACCAAATCGCAGCGCAAGCTGTTTTTCAACCTGCGCAGCCTGAAGCAGTCGCTCAACGCCCTGACCTTGAAAGAGGCCGATACGATGGCACGCGAACTCAATGTCAGCCGCAAGGATGTGCTGGAAATGGAAACCCGTATGTCGGGCCACGATATTTCCATCGACCCGGCGGTGGACGACGGCGAGGAGAGCTACAGCCCGCTGACCTATCTGGCGAGTCCGGACGAAAACCCGGCGCAGTTGCTGGAGCGCGAGCAAACCGAGCGCGTGCGCCACGAAGGCTTGTCGACCGCGCTGGAAAATCTCGATGAGCGTAGCCGCCACATCATCAAGGCACGTTGGCTGACGGAAGGGGAAGCGGCCACGCTGCATGAACTGGCGGCCGAATACGGCGTGTCAGCCGAGCGCATTCGCCAGATTGAGGCGCGCGCACTGCAAAAGATGCGCGCGGTGATCCCGGCATAATCACTTGAATCCACCCAGCAAAAAGCCCCGTAATCACGGGGCTTTTTGCTGGGTGGTGTGCGGCTCAGAAGAACGAGGCCAAAACAACGGAAAGTATGCTGATCCACGACCAGATGACCATTCCTGTCACGATAACCATAGGAAAACCCTGAAAAGTCAAAAGCTGTTTCATTTCGCTTACTCCATTAAAGTCGTTGAATTTTAATTTATTCATCTTTGCTACTCAAGCGGCGCGTTGGCAACAAAGGATCATCATCGTCCATCAGGATGCGCTCGGCCGGGCCTTCCATGTCGTCGAACTGCCCGCTTTTGATCGACCAGAACACGCCCACAACAATCAATAAAACAAACACGCCCGACAACAACAACAGAAACCCCATGATGCCGCTCATGGCGCATTCACTTCCAGAATGCGATGGTATTGCCTGTCCCCATCCTGCTTCAGTTCCACATCAAGCAACCAGCGGCCCGAGGCAGGCAATGCCAGCGAACCCATGTACACACCCGATTCAGCCGGATCTAGCGGCAATGTGAGTGCGGGGGCGTGGGCACCCGGACGCATCAGTCGCAACTCGGCCACCACCCGGTTTACCGGCAGGCCGGTGCGATCCTTGACCCGTATCTCGACCAGGCGGGTCAATTCGCTTCCGTCCAGCCCCGACACATTGACCTGCCAACCCAGCAAGGACTCCTGATGGGCTTCGCTCAATTCAGATGACACCGCCTTGGCAGCATTTTGTCCATGCGCAACCACCCCGGAAAATCCGGTGTAAACCGCTCGGCCATCACTTCCCAGCCACCTGCTCGCAAGGGGTACCGGCAGTCCTTTGGTGGAGATATACAGTAGCGCCGCATTCAGAAACACCAGCCCGATGAAAAACCCGATCAACAATTTGGGCGCCCAGTGCATGGGCTCCGCACCACGTCGCCGGAATTGGCTCATGGCATGCAAAACGAATGCTGCAGCCAGAAAAACCGAGATGTGTATGGCGACGACATCCAGCCCCGGCCAGCTTCCCATGATCAGTACAAAATACGTGACCAGCGGGACCATGCCCGCCAGCGAGGCACGCAGCAGGGGGGGGCGCACTTTCAACAGCCCGCCGATGGCGTAGAGCACCAAAACAGCGGCCAATCCCCCAAACAGGGTGGTCATCGTATTCATTCTGCTTGTCTCGGGCTGTCGAACCGGACGGTTTCCGACCGTGCGTCTGCGGGTTTGCCCTGAGGCGTGACCAGCAGTTCAAAATGATGCGTCTTCGCTGCCAGTTCGGGCGGCAGTCTCACACTGGCCTGCAGCAGCCCGCTATGACCCGGCCTGATGGTGATTTCATGCAAGCTGCCGAGGTCAAGCGCTTCTGCGGGTATGCCGGTCGAGCTGACTTGATACGTCTGGTTCTGTGCGCTCTTGTTGGTGATGTGGATCTGGTAGCGATTGCGGATGTCGCCATTGGACAATACGACATAAAGCGGCTGGCGGATCTGGTTCACGACACGGTCAAAGCTGCCCCGCGTGCTGATGCTGTATACAAGGTAAGTACTCATCAGCAGCAGCGCCGCACCGTAGCCGATGGTCTTCAGGCTTTTCCACTGCAATTTGGGCGCGGTGGGTTTCTCTGCAGCCAGGTTCTGCTCCGAATCGTAACGAATCAGGCCCTGTGGAAAACCGAACGAGTCCATGATGGTGTTGCATGCATCGATACAGAGTCCGCAGGAAATGCATTTGTATTGCAGGCCATCCCGAATATCGATCCCCACCGGGCAAACCTGGACGCACAAGCCACAATCCACGCAATCGCCAAAGCCCTGCTCATGACGCTCAGCCAGGCTGCGCTGCCCCGCGCGCACGGGCGCACGCCCCAGGGCCGACTCGCCACGCCGGGAATCGTAGTGCACAGCCAGCGTATTGGGCTCGTACATGACGCTCTGAAAGCGGCCATACGGGCAGATATACGTGCATACCTGCTCACGCATCAGGCCGGCAGCAGCATAGGTCGACGGGGTAATGATGCCCACCGTGATGTAAGCGGCAAGCGCGGCCTGCCCGGTAAAAAAATCGACCAGCAGTTGCGGGGCATAAGAAAAATAGAAGATAAACGACAGTCCGGTCCAGAGCGCCGCCAGCAACCACAAGGCATGGGTGCCGCCTATTTTCAGGATTTTCTCTCGATTCCACGGCTGACGAGACAGTCGGATACGCGCAGGACGCTCACCCTGTACAAAGTGCTCGATCCAGATAAAAAGGTCGGTCCACAGGGTCTGGAAACAGAAATAACCGCAGAACGCGCGGCCCACCAGACCCGTGACAAAAAACAGCAGAATGGCGGCTATGAACAGCAGCAGTGCCAACCAGATGACATCCTGCGGATAAACCGTGAGCCCGAAAATCAGGAATTTGCGCCCTGGGATATCAAACAATACCGCCTGTGCCGGCGCATCCAGCCGCGACCACGGCAACCATGGCAAGAGGAAATAAACCGTATAGGCCAGCACCAGCACTGACGTTTTGAAACGCCGAAAGCGCCCTTTCACCGAGCGGGTAAAAATCGGAATGCGCTTCTGGTAAAGCCCTGTCTGGCCTGCTGAATCTGTTTGCATGAATTAAAGTCGAGTAGTCAAGATGCAAAAGCCCCCGTGAACGGGGGCTTTTGCCATTACATCAATTCGCAGGATTACTGACCGCCGCCCAGTTCATGTACATAGACAGTCAGCACCTTGATCTGTTCCGGTGACAAACGACCTGCCCATGCCGGCATCACGCCCTTGTTCAGTCCATTGGCAATCACACCGCGTATCGCCGCGACCTTCCCTTCGTTGCCTGCTGTGGCCGGCACATTGGCCCATAGCCAGATACTGTCGGTCAGGTTGGGCGCGCCGACATCCTTGCGGCCCTTGGCATCGGCGTTGTGGCAATAGAAACATGCTGCCGCTTCGCCATGGAACAGGGCATTACCGGCCTTGGCCTTGGCTGCATCGTGACCGATTCCTGACAAGCTGGCGACGTAGTTTGCCAACTGGTCGATCTGCTCGCCGCCCAGCACTTCGCTGAAAGCCGGCATGTAGCCCCGGCGGCCACCCACCAGCGTTTCGTGAATCTTGTCGTACGAACCGCCATACAGCCAGTCATCGTCGGTCAGATTGGGGAAAAAGCCAACCACGCCCTGACCACCCGACTGGTGGCAGGGTGCGCAACTGTCAGCAAAAATAGCCTTGCCTGCCGAAATGATGAAGCCGTTCATATCCGGGTCTTTGGCAATCTGCTCATACGACATCGCCGAAATCTTGTCGAAATAGGGCTTCTGCGCTGCGGCAGCCTGGTTCATGTCTTCCAGATACAGCGCGCGCGTATTCCAGCTGTGTGTTTTGGTCTCGCCCTCACTGTTCACGTAGGTGATGCTCGACGCCCCGCCGATCCAGCCTTTGCCAAACGGCCAGGACGGGTAGATCGTCCAGTACACGATGGCGAAAACCACCGTGGCATAAAACGTATAAACCCACCAGGTCGGCAAAGGATTGTTATATTCCTCCAGATCGCCGTCCCAGGCATGGCCGGTTGTTTGCGCTGTCTGAGATTGTGATTTTTGCTCGCTCATTGCTTGTCCTTCGTGTCGTCCTGTTCGTCCAGAAACGGTATGTGGCGGTAAGACTCGAGTCGCTGGCTCCGCTTTTTGCTACCGTAGACGTAGACCACGATGCCGATAAAGGTAACGAAAAAAATGATCAGGGCCAGAGGCTTGGTGTTCTCGTATTTTGAAAACCACATCAGCCATTCCATCTTGAAAACTCCGGCCCGGCTCGATCAGCGGTTGTCGACAAACGCGTCGTCGCTGTACTTGCTGAAGTCAACCATGGTTCCCAGCACTTGCAGGTAGGCCACCAGCGCATCCATCTCGGAAATACTGGAACGGTCGCCATCGTAATTACCGAAATTGGCCTGGCTCACCAGGTTTTTCTGGGCATCGGGAATGTGCAACTGGGCGGCCACGGTTTCACCAAACTTGGTCGTATTGGCATCGCGTTCCGCCTGTGTGAGCGAATAAGGCACGCCCACCTTACGCAACGCCTTCAGGCGACCGCTGACATCGGACAGATCCAGGGGCGTCGCCAGCAACCAGGGATAGTTCGGCATCACCGACTCGGGCACCATCGAGCGTGGCGCGACCAGATGCTGCACTTGCCATTCGTTCGAATACTTGCCGCCCACCCGCGCCAGATCCGGACCCGTACGCTTGGAGCCCCACTGGAAAGGATGGTCGTACTGCGATTCAGCCGCCAGTGAATAATGGCCGTAACGCAGTTTTTCGTCACGGAACGGGCGAATCATCTGCGAATGGCAGAGGTAGCAGCCCTCGCGGATGTAAATATCGCGGCCGCGCTGTTCCAGCGGCGTGTAGGGGCGTACGCCCTCGACCTTTTCGATGGTCTTGTCGATAAAGAACAAAGGCGCGATTTCCACCAGCCCGCCCACGCTGATCGCCAGCATGGTCAACACCGCCAGCAGGCCGATGTTGGTTTCAATCCATTCGTGTTTAAAGTTCAAATTCATTATCTATATCCCTGAATCAAGCGTGTGCCAGCTTGGCATCCAGAATGGCGTTCTCACGCTTGCCCTGACGGATGGTCATGAACATGTTGCCCGCCATCAGCACGGTACCCGTGAGGAAGAACATGCCACCGATGGCGCGCATCGCATAAAACGGCATCATCTCGGCGACCGACTCGACAAACGAGTATTGCAGGTTGCCGAATTCGTCAAACGCACGCCACATCAAGCCCTGCGTAATACCGGATATCCACATGGCAACGATATAGAGCACGATGCCGATCGTGGCCAGCCAGAAGTGCCACTCGACCAGCTTGCGGCTATAAATCTGGGTGCCCCACAATTTCGGGATCATGTGATACAGCGAACCAAAGGAAATCATCGCCACCCAACCCAGTGCGCCGGAGTGCACATGGCCCACGGTCCAGTCGGTGTAGTGCGACAGGGCATTGACTTCCTTCAGCGACATCATCGGGCCTTCAAAGGTCGACATGCCGTAGAACGACAGTGCCACGATCATGAAGCGCATGATCGGGTCGGTACGCAGCTTGTCCCAGGCACCCGACAAGGTCATGATGCCGTTGATCATGCCGCCCCACGAGGGCATCAGCAGCAGGATGGAGAACGCAGCAGCCAGCGAGGACGTCCAGTCAGGCAGCGCAGTCCAGTGCAGGTGGTGTGCGCCCACCCACATGTACATGAAGCTCAGTGCCCAGAAGTGGACGACCGACAGACGGTAGGAGTAGATCGGGCGGCCGGCCTGCTTGGGCACGAAGTAATACATCATGCCAAGGAAGGCAGCGGTCAGGAAGAAACCCACCGCATTATGACCGTACCACCACTGCACCATCGCATCCTGCGTGCCGGAGAACAGGCTGTACGACTTCATCGAGAACAGGTCGATGGGCATCGCCAGGTTATTGAAGGTATGCAGCAGCGCCGTGGCCAGAATGAAGGACAAGTAAAACCAGTTGGCCACATAGATGTGCGACTGCTTGCGGCGCATGATCGTGCCGACATACAGAATCAGGTACGTCACCCATACCACTTCAACCAGCAGATCGATCGGCCATTCCATCTCGGCATACTCACGACCCTGCGAATAACCCATCACATAGGAAAGCGCCGCCAGGACGATCACGGTCTGCCAGCCCCAGAAAGTGAAGCTGGCCATGCCATCGGAAATCAGGCGGGCCTGGCAGGTGCGCTGCACGACATAGTAGGAGGTGGCAAACAGGGCCGAGCCGCCGAAGCCGAAGATGACCGCACTGGTGTGAACCGGACGGAAGCGCCCAAACGAGAAATAGGGGCTATCAAAGTTCAAAAACGGCCAAGCCAGTTCAGACGCGATATAGACGCCAACAAACATGCCCACAACCGCCCAAACGAGCGACATGACGGCAAATTTCTTGACGATATCAAAGTTGTACTGCTCCGCACCGGAATCTGTGGTTACTGCCATCGACTGCTCCCGTTTACCGAGACACGAGCGTGTCCCGCTTAATCATTTACTCGCTTTAAACCGTTTACTATTTATAGTGTTTGTACTTGGTATAAACCGAAGAGGGCGGATTATATAAGGATACGTTCCACGCTAGCAAGATTGATTCAGGGGGAAGAACGCGCCCCGAGAAGCGTTTTCAAATCCTGGGCGATGGCAGCAGGGGAACTGCCATAAGGTATCAGCAACCGTATATGCCCCGCTGCGTCATAGACATAACTGCCTGCGCTGTGGTCGATCAGGTAATCATCCGCAGACTTGACTGAAGTCTTTTGATAGACCAGTTTGTATTCTTTTGCCAACAGTGCCAGTGCGGCTTCGTCGGTATACATCCCCAGAAAATCGGGATTAAAGGCAGGGATATACAGCTTCAGCAAGTCCTGCGTATCACGCTGCGGATCCACTGTCACAAAAATAACCTGCACCTGCCCGGCTTGCGGACCCAATAATTTCAGCGCCGCAGAAAAGTCCGACAGGGTCGTGGGACAGACATCCGGACAATGGGTGTAGCCAAAGAAGATAGCAACGACCTTACCCTTGAAATCTGCAAGGGTACGAATCTGGCCGTTGTGATCGGTTAGCTTGAAATCCCGCGCAAACGTTGCGCCGGAAATATCGGTTGCCTGAAACGTGGGCGGCGGGGTAGCCGGCTGGCAAGCGGCCAGTGCGATCGTCGCCACCAGACAGGATGCAGCAAGCCAACCCTTCATGCCTTGATTTCATCAAACAGGTTGCCGGGTACGTCGGCCAGCCTGTATTTACCCGTCTCCACGGCCTTGGCCAGCTTTTCCAGCGTGGTCTCTTCCAGCAAATCAATGATCTTTTTCTTCACGGGCGCCCAGCGGAAATGGAGCGGACAAGCCGTTTCATCGCTGCACTTTTTCAGCCCCAACAAGCAGGTTTGAGTGAAGGTCGGGCCCTCGGTCAGCAGCAGGATTTGCATGAGGGTGATCTTGTCGCCGCCTTCGCGCAGACAAAAGCCGCCCAGACGTCCACGAAACGAGAACAGCAAGTTGCCCTTGGCCAGGCTCTGCAGGATTTTGGCCAGGTAGGGGGCAGGCACGCCAAGCCGGGAGGCGATATCCTTGTTTAGGACCGGCGCGGCGCTTGGCTGGGTGGCCATATAGATCAGCGCCTGCACGGCATACTGACTGGTCCTGGAGACGAGCATTTCCTACCCTTGTGAAAGAATTGGGCACAATATAAAACAAACCAGTACGAATATCCAGATATATATATCTAGATAGGACCCTTAATTACCCATATAAATCAAACAGGTATTAAGAAACATCAAACGTCTGATACCCGCTCAGGCAATACACGCCCATTCCGCAGGCCCAGTACTTCGAATAACACACCAACCACGACCGCGAAACCATCCGATGGACACCGCTTCATCGCAGAACGACAGAAATGGCTCGTGCTTGCGGCCTGTCTGTATCCTCCAGCATTTGTCGCTCATCGCCTGCGTATCCGGTAATTCAACAGCACCATGCTGGACAACAATAGCGCCGCGCCCGCGCTATGCGCCATGGTCAGCACCAGCGGCAGCCCCGTGAAAAAATAGCTCAACCCAAGCACCCACTGCAGCGCCAACAATGCGCCTACCATCAGGCCCAGATCGACGTATCCCGGGCTCCGCATCAAGCGCAACATCAACCCGCCCAGATAAAGCGTCACCATCAGGGCCATCAGACGATGCGTCCAGTGAATGGCTGTCAAGGCTGCCATCGGCAGCGCTGTGTCCGGTGTGGTCTCTCCCTGGCCGCGCAGCAGAGCAAAACCGTTCGCAAAATCCATCAGGGGCACCCATCGTCCCTGACACAGCGGAAAATCGCTACAGGCCAATGCTGCGTAGTTGGTGCTGACCCACCCGCCCAACGCAATCTGGGCAATTACCAGCAAAAGTCCAATCATGGCCCCACTACGCAAATGATCGGCGCGCGCAAAATAGGCATGGCTGAATTGAGGGCGTTCGCGCAGCCACAGCCATAGCAACAGGGCAAACGTAGCCATGCCTCCCAGCCGATGCAAACCATCAACAAGTGGCCTGGCCACTGGTGTCGCCCCCCCCACGCTCAACAGTGCCTGAAACGCCATCAGTGCCAGCAACAGCAACGGCAACCCGAGGCCACCCTGTGTTTCGCGCCGTCCTCGCCAGTTCAGCACGGCAATCAACGCAAGCAGCCCGCCCAGCGACCCGGCCAGATAAAGATGGGCCGTTTGTTTCCAGGTTCTGCTGCGGGATACCGGACCATCCAGACGGGCGCCAAATTCGGTGTTGCCTGCTCCGGCTGTCTGATGCGGTACCGGCTTGCCATAACAGTCGGGCCAGTCCGAACACCCCACACCGGGACCAGACTGCCGTGCATAGGTGCCCAGACCCACCATCGTGAAGGCCAAAATGAGTGCGGCCAGTACAAGATTGCGATAGAACGTCATGGTCAACCGGTTGTGGATGCTTCAGGTAGCGATTTGAAATATCTCATGATGCCTTCCAGTCTGATTGGCCCCGGCAACGCAACATCTGGTTCCCGGGTGCCGACCAAGTGGGTCCATTTTGCTTGATCCTGAATAGCAGGATAGGGGTTTATTCAACCCGTTCGCTACCAGCAGGCATTTTCAAGTCAAAACCCGTGCGGGAGCATCAGCCATTGTGCTGGATCGCTCCAGGCATCCGCTTCAGGCTGAAAGGCTTGCACCCCCAGACAGGGCACAGGCAGGCGCGCGTGCAGGCTGTCAATATTTTCGGCAACAGCGGTCATCTCCGGGTCGATAGGGTTGGCGATCCAGCCTGCCCATGACATCTGTCGATGCATAATCGATTCAACCGTGAGCAGCGCATGGTTGAGGCACCCCAGACGCAAGCCCACCACCAGGACAACAGGCAGACCAAGCCGCTGCGCCAGAT
>JAIOJU010000063.1 GCA_019911765.1 Thiobacillus sp. | reverse complement strand
CCCTAGATGACCGCGTCCGGCCATGAGCAGTCCTTTAGGTTAACCAAACGGCCGACCGCTTTGCGACA
Source organism: Thiobacillus sp. (assembly GCA_019911765.1). GTDB lineage: Bacteria > Pseudomonadota > Gammaproteobacteria > Burkholderiales > Thiobacillaceae > Thiobacillus. The sequence continues at coordinate 4,069 of JAIOJU010000063.1, read as the reverse complement.
ATTTCCGGGCTTTGATTAACGTCCCAAGCTAAGCTCTTTGCGAAGCGCAATACGTACAATGACCGGCAAATGATCTGATCCTAAATTGGGGCCAACTTTTTTCTCCACAACCGTCCATTGCGGCGTTACCAGCACAGAATCAATTGGGATTCCTACCCAGCCATAACCAATAGCAGGCCATGTTGGAGTCAACCCTGTGGCGCGGCGAAGCCCTGCCTGATCAAGGCCGCTAAACGCATTTGACCACGGCGTAGCATTCAAGTCGCCCGCTAGGATTGCTGGTTGACCACTCTTTTTGGCTGCTTTCGCCAAGGCAAGCAACTGTTGGTTGCGCAAAGTGTGGTCGAACGGTGAAATAGGAGGCATCGGATGCCAAGCTGTCAGCCTGACCGGTTGCCCTTTCCAGTCAATCAAGGATTCAATGTGTTCCCGTCCACCCTTGTCCTCGATGGTTTTTACATCCGAAAAAGGGAAGCGAGATAGAACAGCAATACCAAAGGGATCGTGGCGTGGCACGAGGTGCCGAAAAGGGTAGCCGCTTAATGAGTCCAGCCCCGAAACATACTCTGGCGACACCTCAAGCAAAACCACCACATCGGGTTTGGCCTCGGAAAGCCATCGAATCAGGACGGCACTATCGCGGTTTTCAAGATTCACATTGGCGCTGACTATTGTTAGCACGCCCAGATCTTGAATCGGCTCATGTCCGACATTTAACGCCGGGCTAGAAGCTGTCAAACCAGCAAGGGGCATAGCCAGTAACCACAAAGCCCACCGCCGGTCATTGAGTATCACAATGGCACAAGCCAGAACGAGGCCCACGAGATATAGCCATTGCCAGTGACTTGCGAGATCGACCAGCCATTCCAATGTGCCTTCTGAACCGGCAAGACCATCCGAAATGATCGGTACAGTTAGACCGAACGCGCAAATAGGAGCGAACCAGCGCGCCCGTTTATCGAGATAGCGATGGAAACGTGCGGGGAAACCTTGGGCGGATGTTGAGTCACGCATCGTATTCAGGTTTCTGGATGTTCGATGTCACGAGGCCGTATATCGCTAATAGGTTAGGATCACAGCAGAACATGGCTCTTCGCGAGCACCTAAAGTTAATTGCAAATCGTGCTTCTTTCATCAGCCATCAAGAGACAGTCGAGGCATGTTCCATGAAAGCCTGTTACGTAGCAGACAGCAGCCAATAAATAAGCGGATGCCATCCGGGTTTAAGCCTCAAAATATTGTGGCTTCGCCGTCAACTTTTTATCGAACCTGACCGTAACGATTCGCCACAAGAAGAATTCTTAACGCTTCATTGACACGAACACCGTACTTGCACCAAGCAACACGAGCGTCAAATAAAACGAAGTCTCGCCCGGATAGAACAGCGTGAGCAGCAAGGCCCCCAGCACTAAAGCTGAAGCAAGTAGTGTGTTTCGCCTCTCATGACGGATATCCTTGTACTTCTGTTCGACCGTTGCTAAGTTGTTAGCGTTATAAGCTTTCTTGGTTGCGTTGAATCGCTCCCACTGGACCGCCCACAGTACCCCCGCCACAAGGCCTGACAGTAAGCACATGAGTGGTGAAACTTTTATTTCTATGTTCAGTAACCAGTTGTTACTAAATTCATCAAACAAACCATCAATAGAGTAATCAGTAAACAAGCCTACATAAAGAGACACACCAGATATTAGAAACCCCAGGATCATGGAAATTGAAAAAATTCTATTGCGCAATTTTCCAACACGTGAGTCTTCTAAATTTTCATTTTTGGGTGGCTCAAGAGGAACGTCAGATACAAAACGGGCAACTATCGCAAACAACATGGCCGAATAAAAGCCTATAACGATCGTTCCGATAAACAAAACAAGCAGCTTAATCACCACCATATTGTTTAGTCTCCATTTCAAATTCGTGGATGCTCTGCGTAGGTACAAGTCCGAGCCTTCGCACGTTTTCGATAGCCCTTTTCAACACCAGAAATGCCGAAAGCTTTGCGTTAAAATTAACATTCATAGCGTCGCAATGATCATGGTGTTTCAGGGTGTTCTTTACCCAATTCACCTCCCTAAGAATCTCAGCATCAGAAGGCGTCACTTTTCCCGTCCGGTTCCTTCTAAATCGTACGAAATTTATGTGCCAAACCGAGAATGGCTTTTCTTCTCGGCATCTAATGAGTCCTTCCGTAAGGCTCTCAGAGCACCCGCCAAGTGAAATGGCAGATACATACTGCACGGTAAGAAAAAGTTTGCACGCGTTATCCAGTTGTTCCAATGCCAAACATTCCTTGGTGTAATTGGTCTACGGCATGAGTCCTAGCGTTAGAAGTTAGGCAATATCAAGGCAAGTGTAAACCATAAGCTATCGGTTACAGATGACCGCAGTCCTCTGCTAAACAGACATTCGCCACAACCTGCCTGAACTGCCGCTTCGGGTCGATTCGAGCCTCTCAAACAAATCCAATCTGACTCATTCAGTCAGTTCGAGATTAGGCTTCTGCTCCTTTAGCGCGAAGCCATTAACAAACCCGCCCACCCTAAACCCGGCTTGCCGTCTGCCGCATCACATCCGCCGCGAAACGCATCGCCCATTTCACCGGCGGCGGCAGTGGCACGCCGCCATGGTCGATGGCGGTCTGTGCATGCTGGGCTTCGTCGATTTTCATCTGTTCGACGACTGCACGACTTTTGGCGTCGGCTTCGGGCAACTGCTGCAAATGCCCATCAAGATGTGCCTCGACCTGGCGTTCGGTTTCGGCGAGGAAACCGAGATTCCATTTATCACCCAGCAAACCTGCCACCACCCCCAAACCGAACGCGCCGCCAAACCACAGCGGATTGAGCAGGCTCTTGCGGCCACCGAGTTCGTTGATGCGTTGTTCGCACCATGCGAGGTGGTCGGTTTCCTCTTTGGCGGCCTGTTCGAGTTCGGCGCGCACGGCCTGATTTTTTGCCGTCAGCGACTGCCCGGCATACAGCGCCTGCGCACAGATTTCACCGACATGGTTGACGCGCATGAGCGCGGCTGCCTGGGCCTTTTCTGCTTCGCTCAACTCGACCTCCGGGCCAGTGGCAGGATAGGGACGGCTGGCATGCGGACTGGCGAACACGGTACGCAGGCCGAGGTCGAAGGTGGTGATGAATTGGTCGAGTGGGTTCATGGCTATTTGACGTAGTAGTTGAAGTTGGCATAGGCCGCCTCAGCGACCTTGAACCACTGGAATTCGGTATCGCGGAACTGTTTCCACGGCCGGTAGATGGCGGCGAAATCAGGATTGGTCTTCGCTTCTTCCTCATACAGCTCGAATGTGGCGCGACGCGCGGCGAGCATCACGTCCTTGGGATACGGGTGCAGCTTGACGCCCTGCCCCACCAGGCGCAACAAGGCGGGGGGATTCTTGGCGTCGTATTGCGCGAGCATGAGCTGGTTGGCTTCGGCAGTGGCGACTTCGAAGGCCTGGCGGAACACTTCGGGCAGGGTGCGCCACGAGGCCTGATTGACGTAGAAGCTTAGCTGCGGGCCGCCTTCCCACCAGCCGGGATAATAATAATGCTTGGCGATTTTGTGGAAGCCGAGTTTTTCGTCATCGTACGGCCCCACCCATTCGGCGGCGTCGAGGGCGCCGCGCTCGAGCGCGGGGTAGATGTCGCCGCCGGGCAGGGTTTGCGGCACGGCACCGAGGCGCGCCATGATCTTGCCGCCGATGCCGGGAATACGCATTTTCAGGCCCTTGAGATCGGCCATCGACTTGATCTCCCGGCGAAACCAGCCGCCCATCTGGGTGCCGGTGTTGCCGCCGGGAAACTGCAATACATTGTATTTGGCATAGAGCGCTCGCAAAGCTTCGATGCCGCCGCCTGCATACATCCAGGCATTCTGCTGGCGCGCGGTGAGGCCGAAGGGCACGGCGGTGTCGAAGGCCAGCGCGAGGTTCTTGCCGACGTAGTAGTAACCGGCCGAGTGGCCGCATTCGGCGGTGCCGTTGCCGACCGCATCGAGCACCTGCAGACCGGGAACCAGCTCGCCGCCGGCAAACACGCGGATCTGGAATTTGCCGCCGGTGAGGGCGGCC
>JAIOJU010000062.1 GCA_019911765.1 Thiobacillus sp. | reverse complement strand
AACGGCAACTACATGAACTCCATCCTCGCGCACAAGGAAGCCGAGATGGATGGCTACGACGAGGCTTTGCTGCTGGACGTCGACGGCTTCGTCGCCGAAGGCTCGGGCGAAAATGTCTTCATCATCCGCAACGGCAAGCTCTACACGCCCGACCTCACTTCGGCGCTGGAAGGCATCACCCGCGACACCATCATCCGGCTGGCTGACGAAATCGGCCTGCAACTGGTTGAAAAACGCATCACCCGCGATGAAGTTTATTCGGCCGACGAAGCGTTCTTCACCGGCACCGCCGCTGAAGTCACGCCGATCCGCGAACTCGACAACCGGGCGATCGGCGAAGGCACGCGCGGCCCGCTTACGGCGAAACTGCAGGCGATGTATTTCGATTGCGTGCACGGCCGCGCTGCCAATCACCTTGACTGGATCACTCCGGTCAAATAAGCGAGGTCAGCATGAGCGAGCGGCAAGACAACACCCAGCGCGTCATCGAAGTCACCGAACATGACCTGCCTTTGCACTGTCCGATGCCCCGGCATGCCGACTGGAATGCCCACCCGCGCGTATATCTGCCAATTACATCACGCGGTGACGCCTTGTGCCCGTATTGCGGCACGCTGTATCGCCTGAAGGGCCAACCCACTGGGGGCGGGCATTAAACAAGGCCAGGTGCCATGTGCTGTGCATTGTGCCTGCCTGATCCGGTTACCTGATTTCGTCTGACCCGAGTGATGCGTTTCTCCTCTCCGGAATCTGCAGAAACGGCCTTTTATGCAGCCTTCGAGGCCCGCAGTCTCGACAGCATGATGATGGTCTGGGCTGACGATGACAGCATCGCCTGCATTCACCCCCTGGCAGCGCCGCTCAATGGCCGTTCGGCTGTAGCCGCCGGTTGGCGCAGCATGTTCGAGGCAGCGGGACAGTTTCAGGTACGCGTCGAAGTCACGCACGACATTCGCGAACCGCAGCAGGTCATCCGCATCGTGCGCGAATACCTGACCATCGGCCAGGAAACCGAACCACGCCCACCGATACTCGCCACCAACGTGTACCGCAAGGATGCGGAAGGCTGGCACATGGTGCTGCACCACGCCTCGCCGCTACACGTCGGCGGCACGCCACCCACGCGCACACCCAACATTGTTTTGCACTAGTACGACAACCCATAAGTTTGCGTACATGCCGAGACGCGCATCCGCGCGTCGAGTGCGCGAAGCGAACCGCAGCCATAGTCGTTCCATGGCGAGGATGAGCGACAAAGCAATCGGTGATGTGGGGTGCGTCGAACATGGCGAAATTTATGGGGGGTCGTACTAGGGCATGGCGGGATACGCCTTCGCCCCGGAAAAACCGGCATACCACGCTCCTGTCTGGTTGCCCGGCGGCCATCTGCAAACCATCTACTCCAGTCTGTTTATTCGTGTTCCCGCGATCGATTACCGGCGTGAGCGACTGGATCTTCCGGATGGCGATTTCCTGGATCTCGACTGGATAGACGGGCAAGCCGGCACGCCCACGGTCGTCCTGTTCCACGGACTGGAAGGCAACGCCGACAGTCATTACGCACGCGATCTGATGGCGAGCGTTCGGGCGCGCGGCTGGCATGGTGCAGTGGCACATTTTCGCGGTTGCTCGGGCGAAGACAATCGACTCCCGCGCGCCTATTTTGCGGGTGACAGCGAAGACATCGATCGGATTCTGAACCACCTCAAATCGCATCATCCCGATACCCCGGTGTACGCAGTTGGCATTTCGCTCGGCGGCAACGCATTGCTGAAATGGCTGGGCGAACAGGCTGATGCAGCGCACCGGCTGGTCAGCCATGCTGCCGCTGTTTCGGCACCAGTCGATCTCACTGTGGCGGGAAACACGCTCGACCGGGGCTTTAATCGCCTCGTCTACACCGCCCGCTTTCTTGCCACGCTGAAACAGAAAGCACTGAAAAAAGCAGCCCGGTTTCCCGGCATACTGGATGCCCGGGCCATTGCGGCCTCTACCACATTCCGTGAATTCGACACGCTGGTCACTGCCCGGTTGCACGGCTTTCGCGATGCCGACGACTACTGGCTCAAGGCCTCGTCCAAGCCCCTGCTGAAATCGATTGCAGTCCCCACGCTTGTCATCAATGCGAAGAATGATCCTTTTCTTCCTGCATCGGCATTGCCAACATCCGCCGATGTTTCGTCTGCCGTCACACTCGAACAACCGGCGAGCGGCGGCCATGTAGCCTTTCCCTCAGGCCCCTTCCCCGGCAATCTCGACTGGCTGCCACGACGGCTGATGCAGCATTTCGACAACCGGGCGCGGTAGAATCGCCGCATCACCATTCAGGGAGCAAGCTGTGGAATACCCCAAGGAAATCTTCAAGGCCTACGACATTCGCGGTATCGTCGGCAAAACCTTCACAGCGGACATCGTCGAGGCCATCGGCCATGCCATTGGTTCAGAAGCGGTGGCACGCGGGCAAAAAGAAATCTGCATCGGCCGTGACGGCCGTTTGTCCGGACCGGACATGGCCGCCGCCCTGGCGCGCGGCATCCAGAAAGCGGGCATCGGCGTAGTCGATCTCGGCATGGTCGCCACCCCGATGACCTATTTCGCAGCCTATCAGCTCAATACCAACAGTGCCGTGATGGTCACGGGCAGCCACAACCCCCCCGACTACAACGGCCTGAAAATGGTGCTGGGCGGTGAAACCCTGTCAGGTGACACGATCCAGAAACTGCGTCAGCGGCTGGTGAACAACGATCTGGTCAATGGCAGCGGCGGCTACCGCGAGTACAACATTGCAGAGGAATACCTCACGCGCATCGTGTCCGACGTCAAGCTCGCGCGCCCGATGAAAATCATCATCGACTGCGGCAACGGCGTGCCCGGCGCATTCGCCCCCAGGCTCTACCGCGACATGGGTTGTCAG
>JAIOJU010000061.1 GCA_019911765.1 Thiobacillus sp. | reverse complement strand
CGCTTTGCCATGCCGGAAGAAGGCGTCGCCATTACCGATGGCGCCCTCAAACTGGCGCTGAACGACGACCGGGTGCGGGTGGAGCAGGGCGAGCTGAAGGGGCAGAGTGGACGCATCGTGGTGAGCGGCGAAGCCCAGCTGAAGAATCCACAGGCCGGGTTGATCCTGACGTTCGAAAAATTTGCCGTCACCAACCGCAGTGACCGTCGCGTCATCGTGTCCGGCGTCACCCAGCTCAATCTGGATGCGCAGCGCCTGCAACTGACCGGTGAACTCACGGCGGACCGCGCCCGACTGGAAATGCCCGAATCCAGCCGCCCCACCCTGTCGTCCGATGTGGTGGTCGTGGGCCGTCCGCCACGCGAAAAGCCGGTGGCGCAACGCTATCCATTGGCGCTCGATCTCACCCTCAAGCTGGGCAAGGATTTCCTGTTCAAGGGCGCCGGACTCGATGCGCGACTGGGCGGCCAGTTGCGTGTGTTCACCGCCAACCAGACCCTGCGCGGCGAAGGCACGATCATGGTGGAGGAAGGGCGCTACGCCGCCTATGCGCAGACGCTGGATATCGAACGTGGCGTGCTGCGCTTCGGCGGGCCGATCGGCAATCCCGGACTGGATGTGCTGGCAGTGCGCAAGACGCCGACCGTCAAGGCGGGCGTGCAGGTCGGCGGCACGGTGCAGCGCCCGGTGGTGAAGCTGTATTCCGATCCGGCCCTGCCCGATACCGAAAAGCTTTCCTGGCTGGTGCTGGGTCATGGCCTGGATAACGTGGGCCAGCAGGAATTCGTGGTGATGCAGGTGGCGGCGGCCGCATTGTTGAGCCAGGCCGACTCGGTGAGTTTTCAGTCGAAGCTGGCCGACACGCTGGGCATCGACAGTTTCGACGTGCGCTCCGGTGGCGGGGAAGACCTCACCAGCACCGTGGTCAGCGTGGGCAAGCGCCTGTCCTCGCGTGCCACGCTGAGTTACGAGCAAAGCCTCGATGGCCTGAGCCAGGTGGTCAAGGTGCTGTACCAACTGACGCCGCGCATCCGGCTGGAAGCGCAGGCTGGACAGCAAAGCAGCTTTGATGCGTTCTACAGCCGGGAATACGACTGAATCAGGCAACACCCGATGGTAGAATCGGGCGCATGTTCGACGCACGCATCATCGCCATGAATTCCTTCACTCGATTGCCTGCCCTGTTCGGGGGCAGCCGCTGATGCGTATCCTGCTTTCCAACGATGATGGATACTTTGCTCCAGGCCTGGCCGCACTGGCCCAGGCGCTCGGCACGCTGGCCGACATCACCGTGGTGGCGCCCGAGCGTGACCGCAGCGGCGCCTCCAACTCGCTCACGCTCGACCGCCCGCTGATGCTGCGCCAGGCGCCCAGCGGGTTCTACTACGTCAACGGCACCCCCACCGACTGCGTGCATCTGGCCGTGACCGGCATGCTGGATCACCTGCCCGACATGGTGATTTCCGGCATCAATCACGGTGCCAACATGGGCGATGACACGATTTATTCCGGCACCGTTGCCGCTGCGACCGAAGGCTATCTGCTGGGCATTCCGTCGATTGCGGTGTCGGTCGCCACGCATGACGCCCAGCATTTCGACACGGCCGCACGCGTGGTGCTCGAACTGGCCAAGCGCATTCAGGCGCAACCGCCCACCGAGCCGATGCTGCTCAACGTCAACGTGCCGGATTGCGCCTGGGACGACTTGAAAGGCCAGTATGTGACCCGTCTGGGCAAGCGCCACAAGGCCGAATCGGTGGTCAAGACCACCAACCCGCGCGGCCAGACCGTATATTGGGTGGGGGCGGCCGGTGCGGCGCAGGATGCGGGCGAGGGCACCGATTTTCATGCCGTGGCCAATGGCTCGGTTTCGATCACCCCGCTGCAAATGGATTTGACCCGTTACAGCCAGATGGACAGTGTGAACGCATGGCTGAAACCCTGAACTCGCGCGCCGGCATCGGCATGACCTCGGCCCGCACGCGCGGCCGCATGGTCGAGCGCCTGCGTGAGCAGGGGATCAAGGATGCCATCGTGCTGGCTGCCATGGGCGACGTGCCGCGCCATCTGTTCGTCGATCAGGCGCTGGAATCGCGTGCCTATGAAGATACGGCGTTGCCGATTGGCTTCGGGCAGACGATTTCCAATCCCTACATCGTGGCGCGCATGGCTGAACTTGCGCGCCATGGCGAGAACGGCAATGGCCGTGACCTCGGCCGCGTACTGGAAATCGGCCTGGGTTGCGGCTATCAGGCTGCGGTGCTGGGCAAGCTGGCACGCGAAGTGGTGTCGATGGAGCGCATCGCTGCGCTGGTCGGCAAAACGCGCCCGCGCCTGCGCCAGTTGCGGATCAACAACGTCAAGCCCAAGCATGGTGATGGCATTTCAGGCGCACAGGATTTTGCCCCGTTCGATGCCATCGTGATCGCAGCCGCGTTTGGTGAGGTGCCGCAGGCACTGCTGCCGCAATTGGCAGAGGGCGGACGTCTGGTGATGCCGCTCGGCAATGCCACGCAAACCTTGTGCGTGGTGGAACGCCAGGGTGATAGCTATAGCGAAAGCCTGCTTGAAGGCGTGAAGTTTGTTCCTCTGCTGCCGGGGGTGGCTTGATGGAGACAGCCGTCGGGCGGAGCATGAGAAACCTCGGGTTGAGCTTGTCGTTACTGGGCCTGGCCGCCTGTTCCGCCTACGGTCCGGCGCCGGTGAGCGATCGCGCAGCAGCGCAAGTTCGCTCCGCACCGATTGTGACCGCGCAAATCGCCCCCTCCACCAATGGCCTGCACACCGTGCAGCGCGGCGATACCCTGTATGCCATCGCATTTGCCAATAATCTGGATTACCGCGAGATCGCCCGATGGAACCAGCTTGAATCGGCGGACCGTATCCTCGTCGATCAGGTGCTGCGGTTGACGCCGCCACCGGGCGCAGTTGAAATCCAGCCGCTCGATATGGGACCCGGGCTGAACGCCCGCCCGCTGGACGCACCGACCGCGATTCCGCTTGACGATCCGGCGCTGGTCAGCACCCCGCAGGCGATTTTGCTGCCGTATTCCGCAGCCAATTGGGCACAGGTGACGAATCCTCCGGCAGTTGTTGCCGCGGTGGCCCCGCCTGCGATCAAACCCGTTGTAACGCCCACTTCCACACCCGCGGTGACACCCGTCCCGCCTGTGGCCCCCGCCGCGGCCGGGACGGCTGGCAGCTGGCTGTGGCCGACGGACGGCACCCTGCTCGGACGCTTTGGCGCTGCGGGTGGCAAGGGCATCGATATTGTCGGCGCACGCAATGCACCGGTAAAAGCCGTGGCCCCCGGCAAGGTGGTGTACAGTGGCAGCGGTCTGCGAGGTTATGGTCGATTGCTGATCGTCAAACACCCGGGCGAGTTTCTGTCGGCCTATGCGCACAATGAAACCATCCTGGTGAAGGAAGGCGATACCGTAACCGCCGGACAAAGAATTGCCTTGATGGGCGACAGCGACGCCGACCGGGTGAAGCTGCATTTTGAAATCCGCCGATATGGCAAACCGCTTGATCCACTGAACTACCTGCCGGAGCGCTCATGAGCCGCCAACCCAAGGAAGAATCGGACGACCTGACGCCTGAAGATGCCGAAGCGGAACAGCAGGCTGCGGCAGAAAATGCTGCAGACAGCAGCGAGGAACTTGCCTCCGCGATTCTGGGCGAATCGCAGGTTGACGTCACCCAGCTATACCTCAATGAAATTGGCAAGGCGCCGCTGCTGACTGCGGCAGAGGAAGCCGCGCTGGCCCGGCTCACGGTGAAGGGCGATTTCGAGGCGCGTCAGACCATGATCGAGCGCAACCTGCGGCTGGTGGTCAACATCGCCAAGCATTACGCCAATCGCGGGCTGACCCTGCTCGATCTGGTGGAGGAGGGCAATCTCGGCCTCATCCATGCGCTGGAAAAATTCGATCCCGAGCGCGGCTTCCGCTTTTCCACCTACGCCACCTGGTGGATCCGGCAGAACATCGAGCGCGCGATCATGAACCAGTCGCGCACCATCCGCCTGCCGGTGCATATCATCAAGGAACTCAATATCTACCTGCGTGCCAAGCGCCATCTGGAAACCCATGGGGTGACCGACGCCAGTTCCGATGACATCGCTGCGCTGACCGGCCACCCGGTCGAAGACGTGCGCCGCATCATGCAGCTCAATGAACGCGTTGCCTCGCTCGATGCGCCGCTGGATGTCGATCCCACCCTGTCGCTGGGCGAGGCCATCGCCGACGACAACGCCCACCTGCCGGATGAAATGCTCCAGCTCGAGGAAATCGAGCATCACGTCCATGAATGGCTGACCCAGCTCAACGACAAGCAGCGCTGGGTGATTGAACGCCGCTTTGGCCTGAACAACTGCGAAGCCTGCACCCTCGAAGACCTGGCGCTGGAATTGCAGGTCACGCGTGAGCGCGTGCGCCAGATCCAGATGGAGTCACTGCGCATCCTGCGACAACTGCTGCGGCGGCGTGGCGTATCGAAAGACGAACTGTTCTGAAGCCATGCCGGGTAACACCGTGATTGACTGGTCACACGTCGACACCGTCCTGCTCGACATGGATGGCACCCTGCTCGACCTGCACTTCGACAACCACTTCTGGCTGGAACACATGCCGCGCCGCTATGCCGAGTATCACAGCCTGGCGCCGGACACTGCGCGTGCCCACCTCACTGCCCATTACGAACGCCACGCCGGCACCCTCAACTGGTATTGCCTGGATTTCTGGGCCAGCGAACTCGCGCTCGACATCATGCAGCTGAAGGAAGAGGTGGTGCACCTCATCGCCGTGCGTCCGGACGTTCCGGCGTTCCTCGGGGCGTTGCGCGAGTCGGGGCGGCGGGTGGTGATGGTCACCAATGCGCACCCCAAAAGCCTTGACCTGAAAATGCGCGAGACCCGCATCGATGCCTATTTCGATGCGCTGATTTCATCGCATCAAATTGGGCTGCCCAAGGAACATCCGGATTTCTGGCAGGGTCTGCAGGGAATCGAGTCGTTCGACAGGCAACGGACACTGTTTGTCGATGACAGCTTGCCGGTGCTGAAAAGCGCGCAGGCGTATGGGATCGCGCAATTGCTGGCGGTGTGCAATCCGGATTCGAAACAGCCGCATAAGGATTGCGAGGGGTTTGCGGCGATCACCAGTTTTGAACAGGTGATGCCAAATGCAGGCTGATTCAAAGGATGATGTAAATCATTGCATGATCAGGAGCGAGCATTACATGAGTTACCGTTCTTTCGTCGTTTTGACTGCACTGAGCCTGGCACTTGGCGCTTGCAGTCAGCCCCCCGTGGTGGGCACATTCGATCAGACAGCCACTTCTGCCTTGAAAAGCGGTGAGCAGGTCTATCAGAACGTGTGCATCGCCTGTCATTCCACCGGTGTGGCCAATGCGCCAAAATCCGGAGACGGGGAGCGTTGGCGTGAGCTGATTGCCGAAGGCCAGTCGGTGGTAACGGCGCATGGCTGGGTGGGTTTGCGCGGGATGCCGCCCCGTGGCGGGCAGCCGGACCTCACGCTGGAAGAGTTTGCCCGTGCTGTTGCCTGGATGGCGCGCAGCTCAGGGGCCACGTGGCAGGACCCGGATGCGGCGCTAATGGCCGAGATTCGCAAGGAAGAAAAAAAGCGGATCGAGGAACTCGGCAACAAGTCCCAGCTTGATGACGCCAGCTACAGGCCCTGATTGCTTTCACCGCGTGGGGCTGGCTCAATCAACACCGCCGCCCCCACGCTCCGCCCCTCGGCAACCAGGATGTTATAGGTGCGGCACAACGCCCCCACATCCATCACCTCCAGCCCGATCTGCGCGTCCGCCAGGGCCCGCGTCAGCGAAGGATGGGGAAACCGCAGCCGGTTACCCGTGCCCAGCAGCAAAATATCCAGTTCCCGCAGCGCCACCCATTCGAAATGCTCGGCGGTCAGTGCATCAAACCCCAGCCCGGCCCAGGGGGCGACCTCGACGCCTTGTGGCGACAGCAGCAGGCTGGATTCGTGGCGCTGGCCGTTGATGAGGACGTGATCGTCGCCGTAGCCGGTGAACAGGCGCTGGTTGGCGCAGGTGTTGAGATGCAGTTTCATGGGCAAACCTTAGCAGATTCCGTCAGGGTCGTGAGCGCCAGAATGGGCGCAGGCCGCCCGGTTTCGTTTGCCCGGGCCCCGCGCCTCCGGTAAAATCGCCCGTTTTCCAAGGCTTTGTTTTGCTTTGGTTTTGTGCAGGTTGACCAGGAAGAACGCCGTGACGGCAGAGAACAATCCACGTTTACGCACGATCAATAAATCGTCCAAGCTCGATAACGTCTGCTACGACATCCGTGGCCCGGTGATGGCGCGCGCGCGGCAGATGGAAGAGGACGGCCAGCGCATCATCAAGCTGAACATCGGCAACCCGGCTCCGTTTGGCTTTGAGGCGCCCGAGGAAATCGTGCAGGACGTGATCCTGAACCTGCCCAACGCATCGGGCTACAGCGATTCGAAAGGACTGTTCTCGGCACGCAAGGCGATCATGCACGAAACGCAGCGCAAGGGCATTGCCGGGGTGCAGATCGACGACATCATCATCGGCAACGGCGTGTCCGAACTGATCGTGATGGCGATGCAGGCCTTGCTGGACAGCGGCGACGAGGTGCTGGTGCCGGCGCCTGATTACCCGTTGTGGACGGCGGCAGTGAGCCTGGCGGGCGGCAAGCCGTGCCACTACATCTGCGACGAAGGTGCCGGCTGGCTGCCGGACCTGGACGATATCCGCTCCAAGATCACGACGCACACGCGGGCGATTGTCATCATCAATCCGAACAATCCCACCGGTGCCTTGTATCCGGACGATCTGCTGCTGGGCATTCTGGAAATCGCGCGGCAGAACCAGCTGATTGTTTACGCCGACGAAATCTATGACAAGGTGCTGTTTGACGGCGCGACGCACACGTCAGTTGCTTCGCTGGCCGACGACGTGCTGATCGTGACCTTCAACGGCCTGTCGAAGAATTACCGTGCCTGCGGCTATCGCTCGGGCTGGCTGATCGTGTCGGGCGACAAGCGTCACGCCTCGGATTATCTGGAAGGCCTCAACATGCTGGCGTCGATGCGGCTGTGTTCCAATGTGCCGGGGCAGTACGGGATCCAGACGGCATTGGGCGGCTACCAAAGCATCACCGATCTGGTGGCGCCGGGCGGGCGGCTGGCCCGCCAGCGCGATCTGGCGCATGACCTGCTGACCTCGATTCCCGGTATCAGCTGTGTGAAACCCAAGGCGGCGATGTACCTGTTTCCGCGGATGGACTCCAGGATGTATCCGATCGAGGATGACCAGAAGTTCATCCTCAAGCTGCTGGAGGAAGAGCGGGTACTGGTGGTGCAGGGGAGTGGCTTCAACTGGCCGACGCCTGACCATATTCGCGTCGTGTTCCTGCCGCATGAAGAAGAGTTGAGCAAGGCGATTGAACGCATGGGCCGGTTCTTTGACCGCCAGCGCTCACATCGCTGATTTTTTTGTTTTTTTATCCGCGAAGGACGCGAAGATGCACGAAGAAAACCCTAAGGAAGCGCTGAACAAGTCCTTCGACAAGCTCAGGACGAACGGTAAGTGATTGATTCCATTCGTGGTGAGCCTGTCGAACCACACAGCAAACCAACTTATTCAGCGCTTCCCTAAAAGACAGATTTCCAAGGTATGTCTTTTTTGTTTTGAATTTACTTCGCGTCTCTTCGCGTCCTTCGCGGATAACAGTTTTTTTGACTGAGATTATTTAAATGAAACCCATCAATGTCGGCCTGCTGGGCCTGGGAACGGTCGGTGGCGGCACGCTCACCGTGTTGCGCCGCAATGCAGAAGAAATCAGCCGTCGCGCTGGTCGCGAAATCCGCGTGGTGCGCGCTGCGGTGCGCAATCTGGAAAAAGCCAAGGCCATGGCAGGCGATCTGCCCTTGTCGACCAATCCGTTCGATGTCGTGGATGATCCCGAAATCGATATCGTGGTCGAGCTGATCGGCGGTCTTGAGCCGGCCAGGGAACTGGTGATGCAGGCGATTGCCAACGGCAAGCACGTGGTCACCGCCAACAAGCATCTGGTGGCCAAGCACGGCAACGAGATCTTTGCCGCGGCCCAGGCCAAGGGCGTGATGGTCGCGTTCGAGGCTGCCGTGGCGGGTGGTATCCCCATCATCAAGGCGCTGCGCGAAGGCCTTACCGCCAACCGCATCGAGTGGCTGGCCGGCATCATCAACGGCACCAGCAACTTCATCCTCACCGAGATGCGCGACAAGGGCGCGGCCTTCGCGGACGTGCTGAAGGAAGCGCAGGCACTGGGCTATGCCGAAGCCGACCCGACCTTCGACATCGAAGGCATCGACGCCGCGCACAAGCTCACCATCCTGTCGGCCATTGCCTTCGGCATCCCGATGCAGTTCGACCACGCCTACACCGAGGGCATCTCGAAACTTACACGCGAAGACGTGCAATACGCCGAGGAACTCGGCTACCGCATCAAGCTGCTGGGCATCGCACGCCGTGCCGAGAACGGCATCGAGCTGCGTGTGCACCCGACACTGATCCCGGAGCGTCGCCTGCTCGCCAATGTCGATGGCGCGATGAACGCCGTGCTGGTGAAGGGCGACGCCGTCGGCCCGACGCTGTATTACGGCGCCGGTGCCGGCGCCGAGCCGACCGCTTCTGCCGTGGTCGCCGACCTGGTCGACGTGACGCGCCTGCACACCGCCGACCCGCACCACCGTGTGCCGCATCTGGCATTCCAGCCGGATCAGCTGTCGGATACGCCGATCCTGCCGATGGAAGAGGTGCGCACCGCGTACTACCTGCGCCTGCGCGCCTTCGACCGCCCCGGCGTGCTGGCCGACATCACCCGCATCCTGGCCGACGGCAGCATCTCCATCGACGCCATGGTGCAGAAGGAGCCGGCCGAAGGCGAAGAGCAGGTCAATATCATTCTGCTGACCCACATCACGGTGGAAAAGAACATCAACGCCGCGATCACCAAGATCGAGGCGCTCGATGCCGTGGCGGGGCAGGTGATGCGCATCCGCCTCGAAGAACTGGCTGCCAGATAACATGAACCACCCCGTACCGTTCGGTCTGACGCGTCCTCGTTCCGCACCATGAACGTCATATCCGGCGACGAACTCGCATCGGTTGTCACCGAGTCCGTTCGGCAGGATATGGGGCGGTATTTCCGGCAGGCCCGCAACCAGTATGTCGGGCCCTGGCATATCGAGGAGTTGGAGCAGCACCGAACCAGCCCCGGTTTCGAGCAGGAGGAACTCGTTGATTGCCTGCAGCAGTTGCTGGCCGATCATGACAGCCCTGCCTGCCATGAACTGATGACGAGGATGTGCGGACAGAACGTGCCTTTCATGATCGTCGCGCACGAGCTTTCGCATCTGCGCGACTTGCTGATCCGGCTGGCCGCCGGAGACAGCAATATGAATGCCGTCGGCGCGATCATGACCTTCTTCGACGTGCTGGAGGATACGCTGGCGAAAATCTACCTCGCCGGTTTCCTCGGTACGCTGGGCCATCGCAACAACGTGCGCCTGCGCCACATCTCCGCGCTGGCCGAGAAGAATCTGCTGATCCATTTTGAAAAGCATCTGGACTGGCTCAAGCAGCTGACGGTCGCGGTATCCGGACGGGACAGGTCGGCCATGCCCGAGGCGCATCACGAGCGATGCGAATTCGGCAAGTGGCTGCATGGCGAGGGCGCCAAGCTCATGCGCGACCGCAGCCATTACATGCATCTGGTCGAAACCCATGCAGCCATGCACCATGTCGTTGACGAGATCGCCGGCATGGTGGGACTGGCAAGCGACAGCCTGCCGCTCTACGCCCTGATGAAGAAGGCCGAGAATTATTCGCTGGACCTCGGCAACGAGATATCCATGCTGAACAGCATGGTGATCATGATCAGTTACAACAAGGATCCGATGACGGGTGCCCTGACCCGGCGCTCGCTGGAACGGGTGATGATCAACCAGCTTGAGATATCGCGTGCCACAGAAACGCCTTTCTGCCTGCTGATGTGTGACGTCGATCACTTCAAGCAGATCAATGACAGACATGGCCATACGGTCGGCGATGGCGCCATCGTGCATTTCGCGAATGCGCTCCGCAACAGCCTGCGCCAGTCCGATCTCATGTTCCGCTTCGGTGGAGATGAGTTTTTGCTCATGCTGCCGTCCACCGGTTACCAGCAGGGATGGGAGGTTGCGGAAAAGCTGCGCAGCGCGGTAGCCGAGCATTCCTTGGCTACCGGTGCCGGACAGCTGACCTTGCAGGCCAGCTTCGGCCTGCTGGAAGTCAGCGGCAACAAGACCTCCTTCATCGATAGCGAACTTGTGAACAATCTGATCGCGGAGTGCGACCAACGCCTCTATCTGGCCAAGCATCGCGGCCGGAACCAGATCGCCTGACAACGCACCAAATACACTCCTGGGGAAATCATGAAGTACCAATCCACTCGCGGCAATGCTCCCATCCAGTCCTTCACGCAAATCCTGCTTGGCGGACTGGCCAGCGATGGCGGCCTGTATGTGCCGGATAGCTATCCGAAGCTGAGCACGGCCGACCTCGAAGCCATGCGCGGCATGAACTATCGTGAACTGGCGTTTGCCGTGCTGTCGCGTCTGATCGACGACATTCCGCACGATGACCTGCGCAAGTTGATCGACAAGACCTACACCGCCGATGTCTATCGTTTTACTAACGCGGGTGAAAACGCCGAGGACATCACTCCGCTGAAAACGCTGGAGCCTGGCCTGCATGTGCTGGGACTGTCGAACGGCCCGACGCTGGCGTTCAAGGACATGGCGATGCAGTTGCTCGGCAACCTGTTCGAGTATGTGCTGGACAAGACCCACGGCGAACTGAACATCCTGGGCGCGACTTCGGGCGATACCGGCTCGGCAGCCGAATACGCCATGCGCGGCAAGCGCGGCATCCGTGTGTTCATGCTGTCGCCTGAGCACGGCATGACGCGTTTCCAGCAGGCGCAGATGTATGCGCTGCAGGACGACAACATCCAGAATCTGGTGATTCGCGGCGTGTTCGACCAGTGCCAGGACATCGTCAAGGCGGTGTCGAACGATCTCGAGTTCAAATCGAAACACCATATCGGCGCGGTCAATTCGATCAACTGGGCACGCGTCGCCGCGCAGAGCGTGTATTACTTCAAGGCCTATTTTGCCGCCACCCACAGCAACGACCAGAGCGTGTCGTTCTCGGTGCCGTCGGGCAACTTCGGCAACGTTTGCGCTGGGCATATCGCACGCCAGATGGGACTGCCGATCAACAAGCTGATCGTCGCCTCCAACGAAAACGACGTGCTCGACGAATTCTTCAAGACCGGCGTATATCGTCCGCGCCCCGAAACCAAGCATACCTCCAGCCCGTCGATGGACATCTCCAAGGCGTCCAACTTCGAGCGCTTTGTGTTCGACCTGTCGGGGCGCGATGCGGCCAGGATCCGCGCGCTGTGGGGCACGGTCGAGTCCGGCGGCAGTTTCGACCTGAACGCCCATACCGATCCCAAAGGAGGCAGCCTGTTTGATCGCGTCGCCGATTTCGGCATGGTGTCCGGCTCCAGCAACCACGCCAACCGCATCGACACCATCCGCACCGTGTACGAGGTGTACGGCACGATGATCGACCCGCATACGGCGGACGGCATCAAGGTCGGCCTGGAGCACCGCGAGCCCGGCGTGCCGCTGATCTGCATGGAAACCGCGCAGCCCGCCAAATTTGACGATGCGATCCGTGAGGCGCTTGGCATCGAGCCGGTGCGGCCGGCCGAACTTGCCGATCTGGAAGCGCAGCCGCAGCGGAAACATGTCATGGATGCCGACGTCAATGCGGTCAAGCAGTTCGTCGTCGACCACTCGCGGCAGTAACCTCCGGTCACTCGCAGGCCTGGTTGCGCGTGCCGAGGCCTGCACGGTCTGCGCCGCGAATTTGCCGCATCCACCGCGCCCCGTTCTGCGCGTTTCTCCAACCGCGCGCCTGTTGATCGTCGGCCAGGCGCCGGGACGACGCGTGCACGAAACCGGCATCCCCTGGAACGATCCGTCCGGCGACCAGCTGCGACTATGGCTGGGGATGACGCGCGAGCAGTTCTACGATGTCTCGCGCATCGCCATCGTCCCCACCGGCCTGTGCTACCCCGGCACGGTCAAGGGCAGCGACCTGCCGCCGCGTCCGGAGTGTGCGCCGCTGTGGCATCCGCCGCTGCGTGCGGCCATGCCGGACATTCAGATGACCTTGCTGATCGGCGCCTATGCCCAGGCGTATTACCTGGGCAAACGCCGTGGCCGGACATTGGCCGACACCGTCGCCGCCTGGCGCGATTTTCTCCCCGACTATTTCCCCTTGCCCCATCCCAGCCCGCGCAATCGTCTGTGGTTCAAACGTCATCCCTGGTTCGAGCAGGACGTGCTGCCGGCCTTGCGCAAACAGATTGGAACAGCGGGGCTGGCGGGCGATAATGGCGGCGCGCAGCAGCACCTCATGTCATCACGCGAGACACAGGATTAGAACAATATGAAACTCGTTACCTCACTTACCAGCCCATTCGGCCGAAAAGCCCGTGTGGTCCTGCTGGAAAAGAAAATTCCATTCCAGCTTCAGGTCGAAAATCCCTGGCTGCCCGACAGCACCGTGCCCACGTTCAACCCGCTCGGCAAGGTGCCGGTACTGGTGCTGGAAGATGGCGTCAGCGTGTTCGATTCACGTGTGATCGTTGAATACCTGGACCACGTCAGTCCGGTCGGCCACCTGATTCCAAACGAACCGAAAAGCCGCATGATGGTGCGCGGCGTCGAGGCGCTGGCCGATGGCGTCACCGACGCGGCCGTGCTGGTGTTCATGGAAAAGAAGCGGGCGCCCGAACAGCAGAGCAGCGATTGGCTGGTGCTGCAGGAAAAAGCCATGTTCCGCGGACTGGAAGCCCTGGCCGAAGCCTTGGGCGAAAAGCCCTGGTATCTCGGCAACAGCATGACCCTGGCCGATATCGCCTGCGGCTGCATGCTGGGCTATCTGGATTTCCGCTTCAGTGAAATCGACTGGCGTAGTGCCCATCCCAACCTCGCCAGGCTGGCCGCCAAGCTTGCGACCCGCACGTCGTTCGTGGAGACTGTCCCCATCCTTTAAGCGGAGATGCCCCATGCCCCATGCAATCGCAACCCTCGCCGGCGGCTGTTTCTGGTGCATCGAATCGGTGTTCAACCGCCTGCGTGGCGTCGAATCCGCCGTATCGGGCTACATGGGCGGCCACACCCTTAATCCCACCTACAAGGATATCTGCAACGGCGATACCGGCCATGCCGAGGTGGTACAGATCACCTTTGATCCAGACGTGATTTCCTATCGTGACCTGCTGGAAATCTTCTTCACCCTGCACGACCCCACGCAACTGAACCGCCAGGGCAACGACGTCGGCACCCAGTATCGCTCGGCCATTTTCTGGCACACGCCGGAACAGAAAGCCGAAGCTGAAGCCGTCATCGCCGAACTCACCGCAGCCAGCCAGTTCAATGCCCCCATCGTGACCGAAGTCACCGAGGCGGAGACGTTTTACCCGGCCGAGGATTATCACCAGGGCTACTTCGACCAGAATCCCCACCAGCCTTACTGCCAGTTTGTGGTGGCGCCAAAGGTGACCAAGGCGCGGGCTAAATTCGCTGATCGTCTCAAAGACTGAACGTAGCGATTTTGGCCCGGATATTTATGTACTTTCCCGCGTGTGACAACATGCGTTGCGTCGCTACAGATGTCGGTGTATAAACACATAAACACTCATCCAGGAGCGCAAGCATGGACACCATACGTTGGAATGTTGCCGTCTCGGCTGATACAGATCAATCCCTACGCATGTTTCTGGCAAGCCAGGGCGGCGGCAGAAAAGGCGACTTGTCGCGTTTCATCGAAGAAGCGGTACGGGCGCACATCCTCGAACTGACAGCTGAACAGGCCAAGGCCGCCAATGCAATCGTGAGCGAAGCCGATTTGACCGCAATGGTCGATGAAGCCCTCCAGTCGGCACGCAAGAACTGATGTGGGTGGTGCTGGATACCAACATCCTGTTCAGCACACTGATTTCGCCGCACGGGTTTCCCGATGCATTCTATCGCGCCTGGCGAGCAGCGCGTTTCGAGGTGGTGACGTCACGGATGCAACTCGATGAAATTCGCCGGGCCAGTCGTTACCCCAAGTTCCAGGCCGTTTTACAGCCCGCCAAAGTGGGCGTCATGGTCAACAACCTGCAACGCGCAGTGATACTGGAGCGCTTGACCATTGAGGCTGAAACCGATGACCCGGACGATGCGTTTCTGCTGGCCATGGCCACAGCTGGCAATGCGGACTATCTGGTGACCGGCGACCGCCGTGCCGGCTTGCTGCAACGCGGGCATATCGAGCGCACCCGGATTGTTACGCCTGCTGTTTTCTGTAGAGAAGTGCTGTGATCGATCTTGCGCATCGCCCTGCTCAATTTCCCTTTTGTTGAATTGTTAAATTCGCCCGTTGAATAAAAGGATAGCCGTCCCTTTTTTATCTGCGAGAGCGCAAGTCGGCTGCCGTCCCTGAACCGCAGTTGTGGTTTCAAGGCAATGGAGGTCGGCTATCTGGGGTGGTGCTGCCGCTGTGCTCCCGGAATCGGCTGAGTGCTATTCGGCCATTGCCGCCGGTGGCGTCGCCTCAACTGAATGACCGGTGTCGCGCAGGTTGCCGACGTTTAGGGAGTACGCCGCCTGAATGGCCGCTTTCGTCAGTAGCGAAGGACAGCACCCGACCCACTGCTGCCGGTCGAGCCACCAGAGGTTCAATGGCAGGTATCCGATTGGAGCAGTCGCTCGACGCGCCTACTCACTGAGAGCAGGTCGGCCTAAGCAGCCGGTCCCTACTTTTCACAACCGGTCATTCAGGTACGTCTGCTTCTGAAGATGCCGAATCGTCATTTTCGACCCATTGCAGACGGGTTGATGGAGGGCGCCAGCCTTAAACGGACGATCACCGATTGCACCATCGCACCGCGCCCACAGCAAAATCGAAGGGCTGCGCGTATGCGTTATTTGGGCACCGCCTTTATCATCCTTTATCATCGCCAACCGCCGCCGAGTACCTTGTACAGCGTCACGCGGTTGGCGGCGTCGGCTAGCCGCACGATGATCAACTCCTGTTCGGCAAGGTAGAGCGAGCGCTGGGCGTCGAGCAAGCCCAGGAAGCTGTCCGCCCCGCCCTTGTAACGCGCATCCGACAGGCGGAAAGCTGCCTGCGTGGCCTCAACCTGCTGGTACCGGGCGTCAAGCCGTTCGGCGAGCGAGGCACGGTCTGCCAGCGCATCGGCCACCTCCCGGAAGGCGCTCTGGATAGCCTTCTCGTACTGCGCCACGTTGATGTCGCGCTGCACCTCGGCTACGTCCAGGCTCGCCTGCAAGCGGCCCGCCTCGAAAACAGGAATGCGAATCAGCGGGATGAAGCTCCAGGCTCCGGATCCTCCACTGAACAGGCCGTCCAGGGTGCTGCTGGCGGTGCCGGCGGCGGCGGTCAGCGTTATGCTTGGGAAGAAAGCCGCGCGTGCGGCGCCGATGCTCGCATTGGCCGCACGCAGCGTGCGTTCGGCTTGCAGGATATCGGGGCGGCGGGTGAGCACATCGGAAGGCACGCCAGTTGGCAATTCGGCCACAGTGCTGACTGTGTCGGTGATCGTGGCGGGCAGCAGGTCGGCCGGCACCGGGGCGCCGACAACGAGTGAGAGCGCGTTCCCGTTCTGCGCGGCGAAGCTGGTGTATCGCGCAACGTCGGCACGGGCGCTTTGCAGCAGTTGCTGCGATTGGTTCAGGTCGAGCGCCGAGACCGCACCGGCTTCGAAGCTGCGGCGGATCAGATCATGGGACTTCTGCCGCGTTTCGTAGGTGCTGCGCGCCAGTGCCAAACGTTCATTGTCAAACGCGAGTGTCAGCCAGGTGCCGGCGACTTCGGCCACCAGGCTGATCTGGGCGCTGCGGCGCGCTTCCTCAGTGCCGAGATATTGCTCCAGTGCCGCTGCGTTGAGGCTGCGAATACGACCGAAGAAGTCCAGCTCGTAAGCGGAAAAACCAATCATGGCGTTGTACTGGCGGTTGATTTCGGCCTCGCCGCTGCTGGTCAGTGCGCCCGGCAGTCGCTGTGCGGTCTGGCTGCCTGTTGCACCGATGGCGGGGAACAGGTCGGCGCGCTGGATGCGGTGCTGCGCACGCGCTTTCTCGATGTTGAGCGCAGCGACGCGCAGGTCGCGGTTATTGGCGAGCGCCAGCGCGATTACGTCGCGCAGTTGTGCATGGGCGAAATAGTCGCGCCAGACGATGGCGTCGGCCGGCGTCGCCGTAGAGGCCTGCGGCGCATTCGGAAAATTCGCCGGCACCGGCGCCACGGGGCGCTGATAGTCCGGCATCATCGTGCAGGCACTCGCCAGGCTGGCGGCAATTGCAACGGTCAGGGTGCGTAACGGGCTCATCACTTGGCCTCCTGTTGGGTTGCGGCGGGGGCTGCGTCTGCCGCCTGTAGCTTGTTCCTGAACAGGCGCATGATCACCACGTAGAACAGCGGGATGAAGAAAAGGCCCAGCACAGTGCCGACGAGAGTGCCACCGAGGACGCCGGTTCCGATCGCGTTCTGGCTGCCCGAGCCGGCGCCGGTGGCGATCGCCAGCGGCAGCACGCCGAGGCCGAAGGCCAGCGAAGTCATCAGGATCGGGCGCAACCGCATGCGGACCGCTTCGAGCGTTGCGCTGATCAGGTCCTTGCCCTCCTGCTCCATCTGCGCCTTGGCGAATTCGACGATCAGGATCGCGTTTTTCGACGACAGGCCGATAGTGGCGAGCAGGGCGACCTGGAAGTAGACGTCGTTCGACAGCCCGCGTCCGGTCGCAGCCAGAATCGCGCCAAGCACGCCGAGCGGCACCACCAGCATGACGGCGAACGGCACCGACCAGCTTTCGTACAGCGCCGCCAGGCACAGGGACACCACCAGCAGCGACAGTGCGTAGAGGGCGGGCGCCTGTGAACCGCTGCGGCGCTCCTCGAACGAGGTGCCGGTCCATTCGTAGCCGATGCCCGGCGGCAGCTTGGCGATGATCTCCTCGACTGCCGCCATCGCGTCGCCAGATGACAGACCGGGTGCGGCCTGGCCTTGCAACTCGACCGACGACTGGCCGTTGAAGCGCTCGAGGCGCGGCGAGCCGTAGGCCCAGTGCGCGGTAGCGAATGCCGATAGCGGCACCATCTCGCCCTGCTTGTTGCGCACGTACCACTTGGCCAAATCTTCCGGCTTCATGCGCGCATCGGCGTCGGCCTGCAGGTACACCTTCTTGATGCGGCCACGGTCGATGAAGTCGTTGACATAGGTGCCGCCCCAGGCGGTGGCGAGCGTATGGTTGATGTCCGCCACCGAGACACCGAGCGCGCCGGCCTTGGCATGGTCGATGTCGAGCTGGTACTCGGCGACGTCGTCCTGGCCGTTGGGACGCACCGCCACCAGGCGCTTGTCCTGCACGGCGAGCCCGAGGAACTGGTTGCGCGCGCCGATCAGCGCATCGTGGCCGAGTCCGGCCCGGTCCTGCAACTGCACGTTGAAGCCGCTCGAGGTGCCGAGTTCAAGCACCGCCGGCGGCACGAAAGCGAACACCATCGCTTCGCGGATCTGCGAGAACGCCCCTATCGCGCGCCCGGCGACCGATTTCACGTCCTGTCCGGGTTCATGGCGTTCGCCCCAGTCCTTCATGCCGACGAAGCCGAGGCCCATGTTCTGGCCGCTGCCACCGAAGCTGAAGCCGGCCACGGTGAAGATCGACCTCACGCTGTCCTTCTCGTTTTCGAGGAAGTGGCGCTCGACCTTCTTCAGCACCTCGACCGTGCGCTCCTGGGTCGCGCCGGCAGGCAGCATGACCTGGGTGAACATGATGCCCTGATCCTCTTCCGGCAGAAAAGCCGTCGGCATGCGCAGGAACAACAGGGCCAGCACGCCGATGATCACGGCGTAGATTGCCAGGAAGCGCAGGCTGCGCTGCAGCATCCTGCCCACCACTGACTCGTAGCGCTGCGTGTTGCGCGCGAACATGCGGTTGAACCAGACGAAGAAGCCGGAAAACCAGCCTCCCTCGCCGTGGTCGTGGCCCTTCTCGACCGGCTTCAGCATGGTGGCGCACAGCGCCGGCGTGAATACGATTGCCACCAGCACCGACAGCGACATGGCCGCGACGATGGTGATCGAGAACTGGCGGTAGATGACGCCGGTGGAGCCGCCGAAGAAGGCCATCGGCACGAACACCGCCGACAGCACCAGGCCGATGCCGACCAGCGCGCCGGTAATCTGGCTCATTGATTTCTTGGTCGCCTCCTTCGGCGACAGGCCTTCTTCGCTCATGATGCGCTCGACGTTTTCCACCACCACGATGGCGTCGTCGACCAGCAGGCCGATCGCGAGCACCAGACCGAACATGGTCAGGGTGTTGATCGAGAATCCGAACGCCGCCATGGCGCCGAAGGTGCCGAGCAGAACCACCGGCACAGCGATGGTCGGGATGAGGGTGGCGCGGAAGTTCTGCAGGAACAGGTACATCACCAGGAACACCAGGATGACCGCCTCGATCAGCGTTTCCACCACGTTCATGATGGAAATCTTGACGAAAGGCGTGGTGTCATAAGGCACCACGACGTCGATGCCGGCAGGGAAGTAGGCTTTCATCTGCTCGAGCTTGGCGCGTACCGCTTCTGCCGTCTCCAGCGCGTTGGCGCCGGCGGCAAGCTTGACGCCGATGCCTGCGGCGGGCTGGCCATTGAAGCGGCCGACGATGCCGTAGTTCTCGGCGCCGATCTCGACCCGCGCAACGTCCTTCAGGCGCACTTCGCCGCCCTGCGCCGAACTGCGCAACAGGATCCGCTCGAACTCCTCCACCGTCTGCAACCGGCTCTGCGCCGTGATCGATGCAGTAAAGCCCTGGCCCGACACTGCCGGCGTGCCGCCTAGCTGGCCGGCGGACACCTGGTTGTTCTGCGCCAGCACCGCGGCCTGCACGTCGCTCGGCGTGAGCCTGAAGCTGTTCAGCTTGGCCGGATCGAGCCAGACGCGCATGGCGTACTGCGCGCCGAAAACCTGTACTTCACCCACACCCGTCACACGCGACAGCGGTTCCTGCACCGTCGAGTTGATGAAATCGGCGAGGTCGATCCGGCTCAAGCTGCCGTCCTTGGACACGAAGCCAATCACCATCAAAAAGTTGCGCGTCGATTTCACCACCTGCACGCCCTGCTGCTGCACTGCCAGCGGCAGCAGCGGCAGTGCGAGCTGCAGCTTGTTCTGCGTCTGCACCTGGGCGATGTCGGGATCGGTGCCGGCGTCGAAGGTCAGCGTCACCGTGACTTTGCCGTAGGAGTCGGATGACGAACTCATGTAGAGCAGGTTGTCGAGGCCGGTCAGCTTCTGTTCGATGACCTGGGTCACGGAGTCCTCCACCGTCTTCGCCGAGGCGCCGGGATAGGTGGCGTTGATGGCGATGGTGGGCGGCGCGATGGCCGGATACTGCGACACCGGCAGCGTCAGAATGGACAGTCCACCGGCGAGCATGATGACGATCGCGATGACCCACGCGAAGATGGGGCGGTCAATGAAGAAGCGGGCCATGGTCCGTTACCTCACTTGGTGGTGGCAGTTGCGGGAGTCGCGGCGGCAGGCGCTGAACCGGCCTCCTGCGCCTGCACCGGCGCACCCGGCTTCACCTTCTGCAGGCCTTCGACGATGACGCGGTCGCCGGCGGCGAGGCCCTCGGTTACCACCCACTTATCGCCGATCGATTGCTCCGCCTTGACGGTGCGCGACTCGACCTTGTTGTCGTCGTTCACCACCATCACCTGCGCTTCGCCGCGCGGCGTGCGGCTGACCGCCGCGTGCGGCACCAGCATGGCAGCGCGATTCACGCCTTGCGTCAGGCGTGCGCGAACATACATGCCAGGCAACAGATCACCCTTTGAATTGGGAAACACCGCGCGCAGCGTCACGCTACCGGTGGCCTGATCGACCGTCACTTCCGAGAACGCCAGCCGGCCTTCAGCGCCGTATAGGCTGCCGTCTTCCAGCACCAGTTGCACAGGCACCGTATTGCCTGCAGCGCGCTGCAGTTTGCCGGATTCGAGATCGCGTTTCAGGCTCAACAACTTGGCGCTGGGTTGCGTCAAGTCGACATAGATCGGGTCGAGTTGCTGCACCGTGGCGAGCGCTGCTTCCTGGTTTGCGGTGACCAGCGCCCCCACCGTCACAGTCGAGCGGCCGATGCGCCCTGCAATCGGCGAGGTGACACGGGTGAAGCCGAGATCGACGCGCGCCTTGTCGAGTGCCGCCTTCGCTGTACCGACATCGGCCTGTGCCTGCTTCTGCGCGGCCTGTGCTTCCTCGTTGGTCTGTGCACTCACTGCCTCGATCTTGACCAGATCGGCGTAGCGAATGGCCTTCTGTCGTGAGACGTCCAGATTGGCATCCGCCCGCGCCAGACTCGCGCGTGCACTGTCATGGGCCGCCTGATAGGTCGCCGGATCGATCCGGTACAGCACCTGGCCAGCCCTGACATCACTGCCTTCCTTGAACATCCGCTCCTTGACGATACCGCTCACCTGCGGCCGCAATTCAGCCACCAGGTAAGGTGTGGTACGGCCAGGCAGTTCGGCGGTTATCGGTACCGGCTCGGGCTGGACCGTCATCACCGTAACGGCAGGCGCGCCCGACATGCCGCCAGCGGGCGCATTCTGTTGCTCGCCGCTGCAGGCGTTGAGCAACAGGGTGCTTGCCAATGCCAAACCTATGGGTAGGAATTGCAGGATGCGCGGGGTCTGCATGGATAGCCTTTCGTGAATGTGTGCTGCCTGCATTGGCAGGTGGCCTGATGAAGGGGGGGCACGGAATAGATTGAATACTAAAACTAGAATGAACGTTCAATCTATATTAGTATTCAAAAAAATGCAAGATTCGAATTACCCTCTCGCACTTTTGCGCCTCCCACTTTGGAGATAAAGCATGCCCGCTTCCCCCGAACAACCAACCGAAACGTCGCGAGCCGATGTGCGACGTACGCAAATCCGCGTAGCCGCAGCGGACTGTTTTCGCGAGCACGGCTTTCACGGCACCAGCATTGCGCAGATATCGAAAGCAGCCGGCATGAGCACCGGCCACATCTATCACTATTTCGAAAACAAGGAGGCGATCATTGCCGACATCGTCGCACAGGATCTGGAGCGACTGCTGGTGCTGACTGCCGAACTGCGCGCAGCAAGCGACGTCAAGGCGGCCATGATCGAGCGCGCTGTCGAGGGGGTTCAGGACAATCTCGACCCGGGCTCAGCCGCACTGCAACTGGAAATCGTCGCCGAAGCCGCTCGCAATCCGCATATCGCAGAGATCGTGCGCGCAGCCGACAAGCAGTGTCGAGACAGCCTCGCCGAAACCATCCGTACACAGCGGCAGGCCGCTGGCCATGAGGACAACGCTGCCACGCTCGCCGGTATGGTGGAAGCTATTTCGGCCATGTTCGATGGTTTGCGTATTCGCGCCATCCGCAATCCCAATATTGACCGGGATGTCGTGGTAAAGCTGTTCCGGCGCATGATCAGTGATCTGCTCACACAACCCACCTAGCGGCTACGTAAAAGAGCCGTTGGTAGAGATATATGAAAAAGTGAACCAGAGTTTGACGAACGACAACACCACCCAAGCAAGGCATGGAAGGACATCGATACCCCCCACAGTAGAAAAAATGGTTGATCTGGCAGACGGCCGTGATGATCGACGGTGTGGTGACGGTGTTCGCTTGGCAACGCTATCGACTCAAGGACAGCGAAACTGGTCCAGTCGGCAGCAATGGCCGCATTGAGGCCATCGAGATCGACGTCGCCAGTAAGACAGCTGCATTTAATTCTCTAGCAGACTGAAAATGGTTGGAGCCCCCATTGAGGCACACTCCCGCAAGGCGGACATCGGCCACCTTCCTGCGTCTGGGTTCGAGCGTTGACTTAGGCCGAGTTGCACTCATTGAGGTTCCGGCAGGTTTCAGAGTAGAGCAGCCCCTCGGATGTCCGGTCTGGCAAACAAGGAAGCGACCGCTCTTGGCCGACAGCACCTGTTGGGCAACGTTGCTGCATTGCAGTCATTGGACGGAAAGCATCATTTTCCAGAGGCTGCTTTGGGGCGCTTTAGCTCAACCGTCACTGTCGACCACGAGCGGTCATCCATGGTTACGCCAAGAAGCGGACGGTCGAACCTTATGGCGATGGAATTTGGGACTCTGCGTTGTGCTACCAATCCCGTGCGGGTAAGTTTGAGCCTGTGAGGTTTGGTAGGGGGGGCTAACTAAATGAATAGCGGCGCCCTTCATTAACCCCCTTCTCAATATGAATGGAGATGCTCTGATGTCAGACTTGTTCGACCCTTTTACCCTCAAAAGCATCACTTTACGCAATCGCATTGCGGTTCCTCCTATGTGTCAATACATGGCGAACGATGGCGTGATTAACGACTGGCATCACGTGCACCTTGCCGGGATGGCGCGTGGCGGTGCCGGTCTTGTCATTGCCGAGGCGACCAGCGTTTCGCCCGAAGGTCGCATTACGCCATGGTGTGCCGGGCTGTGGAATGACGCTCAAATGGAAGTGTGGGCGCCGGCAGTGGCGGCGGTCAAGGCTGCTGGGTCGGTGCCTGGGATACAGATTGGGCATGCCGGACGCAAGGCCAGCTCGCATCGTCCCTGGGAAGGTGATGACCATCTTGATCCCCATGATCCGCTGGCGTGGGAACCCATTGGCCCCTCGCCCATCGCCTTTGGTGTGCATCTGCCAAGAACCCCCAGGGAAATGACGCTAGATGATATTGCACGGGTGCGTGAGGATTTTGTCAGCGCCGCCAAACGCGCGTTGGCGGCTGGTTTTGAGTGGCTGGAATTACATTTTGCGCATGGCTATCTGGGTCAAAGCTTTTTCTCGACGCACTCTAACCAACGAACTGATCGCTACGGTGGCAGCTTTGAAAATCGCAGCCGCTTTATGATGGAAACCCTGGCTGCGGTGCGTCAGGTCTGGCCCGACCATCTGCCTTTGACGGCACGTTTTGGAGTCATTGAGTATGACGGACGCGATGAGGAAACCCTTTCCGAATCCATTGAGCTAGTCCGTAATTTAAAGCGCGAAGGACTGGACTTCCTGAATGTCAGCGTCGGCTTTTCAATCCCGACCGCCCAGATTCCCTGGGGGCCGGCTTTCTTGGCGCCCATTGCCGAGCGCGTACGCCGTGAAGCGGCAATTCCTGTCGCGACGGCATGGGGGATGGACGATCCAAAGCTGGCCAATCGCGCTATTTCAGAGGGGCAAATCGACATCGTCATGATTGGCCGTGCGCATCTGGCCAATCCGCACTGGCCTTACCAAGCCGCGCGGGAATTGGGGATCGAGAGGCCGGCATGGACTCTTCCGGCACCTTACGCACACTGGCTCAGTCGATGGGAGTAGCGCGGGGCCAACCGCTCGTTGCACTCAGAGATTCAAAATAAGGACAAAACCATTTCAAACGTTGAGGGGCAGCTTTTCCGTTCGGGCTACTACCGCTTTGGGTCGGGTGCCGTCCTTCGCCGCTAACGAAAGCGGCCATTCGGCGGCGTACTCCCTAAACGTCGGCAACCTGCGCGACACCGGTCATTCAGCTGAAGCGACGCCACCGGCCGCAATGGCCGATGACTTGCCAACCATGCCAGCTCAGCCACCGGCAGCTTGCTAAGGTACACCGGCCGTCTGGGAACGCATGGTTTCGGCTCACTCAGTGGGCGTAGTTGGTCGATTTCGGAAGGCTATTTTGTTGTTTTAACCCACGAGTCCTTTAACGTCACCGTCCGGTTGAACACCGGCTCACCCAGCTTCGAGTCAACGCGATCCGCAACAAAATAGCCGTGCCGTTCGAACTGGAAGCGGTCTTCGGCGTTGGCGTCTTTTAACACTGGTTCCAGTTGTGCGCGGATGGTGCGCACCGAGTCGGGATTCAGGTCTTTCAGGAAGTCGCCGCTTTCGCCGCCCGGCTGCGCGGTGGTGAACAGGCGGTCGTACAGCCGCACTTCGGCTTCATACGCATGCGCGGCTGATACCCAGTGAATGTTGCCTTTGACCTTGATCGAGTCGGAACCGGGCGTGCCGGATTTGGTGTCGGGCAGGTAGTCGCAGTGCACGGCGGTGATGGTGCCATTGGCATCCTTGTCGCAGCCGGTGCAGGTGATGACATAGCCGTAGCGCAGCCTCACCGAGTTGCCAGGGAACAATCGGAAGTAGCCCTTGGGTGGGGTTTCCATAAAGTCCTCGCGCTCGATCCACAGTTCCTTTGACAGCGGCACGACGCGCTTGCCCAGGTCGGGATGCTGCGGGTGGTTGGGCGCGAAGCAGTCTTCCGACTGGTCGGCCGGGTAGTTGTCGATGATGAGCTTGACCGGGTCGAGCACGGCAATACGGCGCAGCGCGGTGTCGTTCAGCACGTCGCGCTGGCATTCCTCGAACACGCTGTAGTCGATCCAGCCGTCAGACTTGGACACGCCGATACGGTCGGTGAAGCGCTTGAAGCCTTCGGCGGTATAGCCGCGGCGGCGCGCGCCGACCAGCGTCGGCAGGCGCGGATCGTCCCAGCCGCTGACGTGCTTTTCATCGACCAGCTGGATCAGCTTGCGCTTCGACAGCACGACATAGGTGAGATTGAGCCGGGCGAATTCGATCTGCTGCGGCAGCGGGCGGGGGAAGAAATTGCCGTCGGCCAGCTTGTCGAGCAGCCAGTCATAGAACGGGCGCTGATCCTCGAATTCCAGGGTGCAGATCGAATGCGTGATGTGCTCGATTGCGTCCTCGATCGGGTGGGCGTAGGTGTACATCGGGTAGATGCACCAGGTGTCGCCGGTGTTGTGGTGATGTGCGCGCTTGATGCGATAGATCGCCGGGTCGCGCAGGTTGATGTTGGGCGAGGCCATGTTGATCTTGGCCCGCAGCACATGTGCGCCATCGGCAAACTCGCCCGCGCGCATCGAACGGAACATGGCCAGGTTTTCGTCCACGCTGCGGCTGCGATAGGGGCTGTCCTTGCCCGGTTCGGTCAGCGTGCCACGATAGCTGCGCATCTCGTCGGCGGACAGCGAATCCACATAGGCATGGCCGGCCTGGATCAGGTATTCGGCGCAGGCGTACATGGTGTCGAAATAATTCGACGCGAAGTAGAGGTGCTTGCCCCAGTCGAAGCCCAGCCATTTCACCGATTCGGTAATAGCATCGACGTATTCCTGGCTTTCCTTTTCCGGATTGGTGTCGTCGAAACGCAGATGGCACACGCCGTTGTAATCACGCGCCAGGCCAAAGTTCAGGAAGATCGATTTGGCATGCCCCAAGTGCAGGTAGCCGTTTGGCTCGGGCGGAAAGCGCGTCTCGACGCGGCCATTCCATTTTCCGGAAGCATTCTGCTCGTCGATGATGTTGCGGATGAAGTTGGCAGCGGGTGTGGGGGCTTCGTGCGACATTGGGGGGTGGTGTTGCGTGAGAACGGGACAGCCGAATTATCGCGTAAAACCGCCCTTGAGCGTGGGTGCGGTGGAAATCAGCGTGTGCGGTTTTGGCGCAGGCGCTGGACGACTTCACTCAGCGGACGGAACAAACCACGTTTCCGTTCGCGCTCTCCTATCTCCAGTAGAGTCAGCAGCGCTTTAACTTGAGGGTCTTT
Source organism: Thiobacillus sp. (assembly GCA_019911765.1). Taxonomy (GTDB): domain Bacteria; phylum Pseudomonadota; class Gammaproteobacteria; order Burkholderiales; family Thiobacillaceae; genus Thiobacillus. The sequence continues at coordinate 10,167 of JAIOJU010000061.1, read as the reverse complement.
GGGAGGGAGTGCGAGTTTGCGAATTTTCTTCATGGTTTACTCGATGATGCCGCCGCCGAGACAGGTCTTATCATCATACAAAACAACGGACTGACCGGGCGTGACCGCCCACTGCGGCGCATCGAACACGAGGTCCAGCGCGTCGGCTTCCAGCCGGGTGATGCGGCAGGGGGCATCGGTCTGCCGGTAGCGGGTTTTTGCGGTGCAGGGCTTGTCCGGGTCGGGCGCTTCGCCGCTGATCCAGTTGAGTTGTCCGGCGGTGAGCGTCGAGCGCTGCAGCAGCGGGTGGTCGTGGCCCTGCACCACCACCAGGGTATTGGTCGCCATGTCCTTGGCGGCGACGAACCACGGTTCGGTATTGCCGTCCTTCTGCCCGCCGATGCCCAGGCCCTGCCGCTGACCGAGCGTGTAGTACATCAGCCCCTGATGCTGGCCGACGACGCGGCCTTCGGGCGTTTTCATTTCACCCGGGTTGCGCGGCAGGTAGCGTTCGAGAAATTCGCGGAAGTTGCGCTCACCGATGAAGCAGATGCCGGTCGAGTCCTTCTTCCTGGCATTGGGCAGGCCGATCTTTTCCGCAATCTGGCGCACCTCGGGCTTGGGCAGGGCCCTCAGAGGGAAGAGGGCAGGTTTCAATTGGGACTGGCTCAGGCGATAGAGAAAATAGCTCTGATCCTTGTTGCTGTCGGCCGCGCGCATGAGCGTGGCGCGGCCCGCGCTGTCCGTGCCCTTGCCGACGTAATGCCCGGTGGCGATGAACTCGGCGCCGCGCGAAATCGCGTCGTCGAGAAAGGCCTTGAACTTGATTTCGGCATTGCACAGCACATCCGGGTTCGGCGTGCGCCCGGCCTGGTATTCGGCGAGGAAATAGCTGAACACGCGTTCCTTGTATTCGGCCGCAAAGTTGACCGCTTCGACTTCGATGCCGAGCACGTCGGCCACCGCCAGCACGTCGAGAAAATCCTGGCGTGCAGTGCAGTGGTCGGTGTTGTCGTCGTCATCCCAGTTCTTCATGAACACGCCGAGCACGTCGTAACCCTGTTGTTTCAAGAGATAAGCGGCGACCGCGGAATCGACGCCGCCCGACATGCCGACGACGACGCGGGTGCTCATAAATGGCTCACGAAATCGAGCGGAAAGCGTCGCCCGGCCAGATAGTCCTGTACGCAGCGCATCACCAGCTGGCTGCGGTGGGGGACGGCGCTTGCCGCGAGTTCGTCCGCCGTCAGCCACACTGCGCGCACGATGCCATCGTCCAGTACGCGCTCCGCATCAAGGCCGGTGGCCTGGCAAATGTAGGCGAAGCGCAGATAGGTGATGTCGCGCCGCGCATAGTAGGTGCTGTAACAGCCCAGCAGCGCGAGCGGCTCGACGTGATGCGCGGTCTCTTCCAGCGCTTCGCGGCGCACCGCGTCGAGCAGGGTTTCGCCCGGCTCCCAGTGGCCGGCCGGCTGGTTGAGGCGCAGGCCCTCGGCGGTGTGCTCCTCCACCAGCAGAAACTTGCCGTCGCGTTCGACGATGGCAGCAACCACGACATGGGGCAGCCACTGTGTATTCAGGCTTGGTTCAGACATTCAGTTCTTTCCATTCTCCGGGCTGCAGTGCGCCCAGGGTCCAGTCGCCGATGGCGGCGCGGATCAGCCGCAGGGTGGGAAAGCCCACTTTGGCGGTCATGCGGCGCACCTGGCGGTTTTTGCCTTCGGTGATGACGAGTTCGATCCAGTGGGTGGGGATGGTCTGGCGGGCGCGGATTGGCGGGTTGCGTGGCCACAGCCCGGCGGGCTCGTCGATGATCCGGACCTGCGCCGGCTGGGTGACGAAATCGCCGAGATCGACGCCGTGCCGCAGCGGTTCCAGCGCCGCTTCATCGGGCGCACCTTCAACCTGTGCCCAGTAGGTTTTGGGCAGTTTGTGCCGGGGATCGGCAATCCGGCTCTGCAAGGCACCGTCATCGGTTAAAATCAGCAGGCCTTCGCTGTCTGCATCCAGACGCCCGGCCGCATATACGCCCGGCAAGTCGATATGATCCCGCAAACCCTGCCAGCGCCCCTCCGGGGTGAACTGGCTGAGTACGCCGTAGGGTTTATTGAAAAGAATCAGGCGCGACACGCTTCGGAGGGACAAAGTCCCATTTTACCCAAACAGGGCCCAAGTACCTCAAGGGCATCAGCAACGTTTCGAGACACCATGAGCACACATATCCAGATTCCCGCCGCAGGCCAGAAAATCACCGTTAACGCCGACAATACCCTGAACGTCCCCGACATGCCGATCATTCCCTTCATCGAAGGCGATGGCACCGGCGTTGACATCACCCCGGCCATGCGTCGGGTGGTCGATGCGGCCGTGGCCAAGGCCTACGGCGGCAAGAAGCAGATCGCCTGGATGGAAGTGTTTGCCGGCGAAAAAGCCACCAGGGTGTACGGCGCCGACCAGTGGCTGCCGGAAGAAACCGTGCAGGCGGTGAAGGACTACATGATTTCGATCAAGGGCCCGCTTACCACGCCGACCTCGGGCGGCATCCGCTCGCTCAACGTGGCGCTGCGCCAGATGCTGGATCTGTATGTGTGCCTGCGCCCGGTGCGTTATTTCACCGGCGTGCCCAGCCCGGTCAAGGCGCCGGAAAAAGTCGACATGGTGATCTTCCGCGAGAACACCGAAGACATCTACGCCGGCGTCGAATGGGAAGCCGGCAGCGACGAAGTGAAGAAGGTCATCGAATTCCTGCAGAAGGAAATGGGTGTCAAGAAAATCCGTTTCCCCGAGACCTCGGCCATCGGCATCAAGCCGGTATCGGTCGAAGGTTCCGAGCGGCTGATCCGAAGAGCAATCCAGTACGCGCTGGATAATGGAAGAAAATCAGTCACGCTCGTACATAAGGGCAACATCATGAAGTTCACCGAAGGCGGCTTCAAGAAATGGGGGTACGAGCTGGCCGCGCGCGAATTCGGCGCCAAGCTGATCGGCGAAGGCCCGTGGATGGAGCTGCCGAACGGTATCGTGATCAAGGACGTGATCGCCGATGCCTTCCTGCAGCAGATCCTGCTGCGTCCTGACGAGTACGACGTCATCGCCACGCTCAACCTCAACGGCGACTACGTGTCCGACGCGCTGGCAGCGGAAGTCGGCGGCATCGGCATCGCACCGGGTGCCAACCTGTCGGACACGGTGGCGATGTTCGAGGCCACCCACGGCACGGCTCCCAAGTACGCGGGCAAGGATTACGTCAATCCCGGTTCACTGATCCTGTCGGCGGAAATGATGCTGCGTCACCTGGGCTGGATCGAAGCAGCCGACCTCATTATTGCCAGCATGGAAAAAGCAATTGCCGACAAGACCGTGACCTACGATTTCGCGCGTTTGATGGACGGTGCGACCGAGGTGAAGTGCTCGGCGTTCGCCGAGGCCATGGTCGCGAAGATGTAAGGTTGGCTTTGAAACATGGCCGTAAAAAAGCCCCGCTTCGGCGGGGCTTTTTAGTTCCAGTCCAGCTGTTCAAGCCAGCGGCTGGATGTTGGAAGCCTGTTTTCCCTTGGGGCCCTGGGTTTCTTCGAAAGACACTTTCTGGCCTTCCTTCAAGGTCTTGAAACCGTTGCTCTGGATGGCGGAAAAATGTGCGAACACATCTTCGCCGCCGTTATCCGGGGTAATGAAGCCAAAACCCTTGGCGTCGCTGAACCACTTGACTGTACCTGTTGCCATTTAATACTTCCTCCTGGGCGGACCAAAAAAATACAACCACTCAAGCTAACCGTGATAAACACAATTGCACTGGTGGAAGACTGGGCGGCCTGGTTTTTATTGCCGCCGATCTGAGTTCAAGCGCGCTACCCGGTGTTCTCCTTGGTAATGCCAAACCAATAGGTTCTTGAAACCAAACTTTTTGCTTTTTACTACCGCGCATGAATTTTTACAAGTAAAAACCGGTTGAAAACAAGGGTCTTGGCTGGATTGTGGTTTTTATTTAAATGGAATGGTGCGAAACGCGCGTGTTTTATGCCCAGGGGTTGGCGCCCGGCATTACGGCGATGGCCGCCCGGAGGCGCGGAGTGATGCGGTAGCATGCGCGCTATGCAAAAAGCCTGGGACATCTTCTGCAACGTCATCGACAACTTTGGCGACATCGGTATCGCCTGGCGTCTGGCGCGCGGACTGGTGCGGGAACATGACCTTGCCGTGCGCCTGTGGGTGGACGATCTGCGGGCATTTCAGCGCATCTGGCCTGTCGTCGATGTGAATGCGGATCAGCAAATTTGCGAAGGCGTGGTGATCTGCGCGTGGCGCACGCCATTCAGTCTGGTTGAACCGGCGCAGGTGGTGGTCGAGGCGTTCGGCTGTGCCCTGCCGGAAAGCTATCTGACGGCGATGAGCGAACAGTTGCCACGGCCGGTCTGGATCAATCTCGAATACCTGAGCGCGGAACCCTGGGTGGCCGGGCATCACGGCTTGCCGTCGCCTCATCCGCGTTTGCCGCTGACCAAATATTTCTTTTTTCCTGGCTACACCCCGGACACGGGCGGCTTGCTGATTGAAGCCGGTTTTGATGACCAGCGCACAGCTTTTTTCAAATCGGGGGTGACGGACTATTGGCGCGGGCTTGGGCTGGACGCCCCGCAGGCGGACGAGTTGCGGGTGTCGCTCTTTGCCTATGAAAACCCTGCGCTGCCGGGTTTGCTCGATGCCTGGGCGGGCGACGCGCATGCCGTGACGTGTCTGGTGCCCGAAGGCCGGGTGATTCCGCAACTGGCTGCATGGCTGGATGTCCACACGCTGGCGGCAGGCGACGTGCATCAGCGTGGCGCGTTGCGGTTGCAGGTGTTGCCGTTCTCCGATCAGGATACATACGACCATCTGCTCTGGGCGTGCGATCTGAATTTCGTACGCGGAGAGGATTCCTGCGTGCGGGCACAGTGGGCGTCGCATCCATTGGTGTGGCAGGCGTATCCGCAGGACGAGCAGGCGCACTGGGACAAGCTCAATGCGCTGTTGGCGCATTACACGGCCCAAATGGATGCAGCCGCCACACAGGCAGTAAAGCACCTGTGGCAGATATGGAATGGCATGCCGGGTCCGGATATGGCTACGTGCTGGGCCGAATGGCGGGCGCAGCAAGGCGCAATCGAGTCGCACGCTGGCGTGTGGCCTGATCACCTCAGGCTGGCGGGAAAACTGACCGGGAAGCTGGTGGAATTTGCGGAAAATACGCTAAAATAGCGAGCTTTCTCAAACTCTTAGCGCTCTCGCAGCAGGATACACCCATGAAAACCGCACAGGAACTCCGCGCCGGCAACGTCGTGATGATCGGCCAAGACCCAATGGTGGTCGTGAAGGCTGAATTCTCGAAATCGGGCCGCAACTCATCCGTCGTCAAGATGAAACTCAAGAACCTGCTCAATGGTTCCGGCACCGAAACGGTTTATCGCGCCGACGATAAATTTGAAGTGGTGTCGCTGGATCGCAAGGATTGCACCTATTCCTACTTCGCCGATCCACTGTATGTGTTCATGGACGCCGACTACAACCAGTACGAGATCGAAGCCGAAAACCTTGGCGATGCCCTGAACTATCTGGACGATGGCATGCCGCTGGAAGTGGTGTTTTATGACGGCAAGGCGATCTCGGTCGAAATGCCGACCACCGTGATCCGCGAAGTCGAATACACCGAGCCGGCCGTTCGTGGCGACACCTCGGGCAAGGTGATGAAGCCTGCCCGCATCAAGCCCACCGGCTATGAATTGCCGGTCGCTGCTTTCGTCGATATCGGCGACATGATTGAAATCGATACCCGCACAAACGAATTCAAGCGCCGCGCCAATTGAGCGTGGTTGTTGCCGATTAATCGGCTGTACAACCACGGCCTGCCCCTTGCGGGTGAATTCCACTTCTTAAATCAAACAAAAGGCAGCTTCGGCTGCCTTTTGTTTTTGGCGGCTGGTCTGCAGCGTTAAAATAGCAGTCAGATTTTTTGTCGCGCGCCCATGACCGATCCGCATTTCATCCATCTTCGTCTGCACACCGAGTACTCCGTCGTCGATGGCCTGGTGCGCGTGGGCGACGCGGTCAAGCGCGCGCGCGCGATCGGGATGCCTGCGATGGGTCTTTCCGATTTGTCCAACACCTTTGGCTGGGTCAAGTTTTACCGTGCGGCCCGTGGCGCGGGCATCAAGCCGGTTTTCGGGTGCGATGTGTGGGTGACCAATGTTGCGGACCGCAACCGGCCCTCGCGTCTGTTGCTGCTGGTGCAACACCGTGAAGGCTATCGCCGCCTGTGCGAATTGCTGACCCGTGCTTTCCAGCACAATATCCATCGTGGCCACGCCGAGATTGATCCGGCCTGGCTAGCCGAAGGCACCGATGGCCTGCTGGCCCTGTCGGGCGGCGATGCCGGCAATGTGGCGCAGGCGATTCTCGACGACAAGCCCGAAGCGGCGCGCGCAGCCGCCGAAGCCTGGGCTGCGCTGTTTCCCGCTCGTTACTACCTGGAGTTGCAGCGTTTTGGTCAGCCGCACACCGAGCGTCTGATCGACGGCCTGCTCGATATCGGGGCGGCGCTTGATTTGCCGTCCGTGGCCACGCACCCGATCCAGTTTATTGCACCGGATGACTTCAAGGCGCACGAGGCGCGGGTGTGCATCGCCGAGGGCATGATGCTGGGTGACCCTCGTCGTCCGCGGCCGTTCACTGCCGAACAGTATTTCAAGACGCCGGAGGAAATGGCGACGCTGTTTGCCGATTTGCCCGAGGCGCTCGCCAACAGCGTGGAAATTGCCAAGCGCTGCAATCTCACGCTGGAACTGGGCAAGAGCAAGCTGCCCGACTTTCCGACGCCCGACGGCATGAGTCTTGACGACTACATGCGGCAGCGCTCCCATGAAGGCCTGCAGGCGCGCATGGCCGTGCTCTATCCGGACGAAGCCATTCGCGCCGCCAAAATGCCCGAGTACACCGAGCGGCTGGAATTCGAACTCGGCACGATTATTCAAATGGGGTTTCCGGGCTATTTTTTGATCGTGTCCGACTTCATCAACTGGGCCAAGAACAATGGTGTGCCGGTGGGGCCGGGGCGCGGTTCCGGCGCCGGCTCGCTGGTGGCGTACAGCCTGCTGATTACCGATCTCGACCCTTTGGAATACGACTTGCTGTTTGAGCGTTTCCTCAACCCGGAACGGGTGTCGATGCCCGACTTCGATATCGACTTTTGCCAGGATGGACGCGACCGCGTGATTCAGTACGTGAAAGACCGCTATGGCCATGACGCGGTGTCGCAGATCGCCACCTTCGGCACTATGGCGGCCAAGGCGGTGCTGCGCGATGTCGGGCGCGTGCTTGATCTGCCGTATCTGTTCGTCGACAAGTTCGTCAAGCTGGTGCCCAACGAACTGGGGATTTCGCTGGCCGAGGCGCGCGAGAAGGAACCGCAGATCGACGAGCGGGCGCGTAATGAGGAAGAACTCGCCGAGTTGCTGCCATTGGCTGAAAAGCTCGAAGGCGTCACCCGCAACGTCGGCATGCACGCGGGCGGCGTGCTGATCGCGCCGGGCAAGCTCACCGACTTTTGCCCGTTGTATCGCGCCGAAGGCTCGGATGCGGCGGTGTCGCAGTTCGACAAGGACGATGTCGAGGCGATTGGTCTGGTCAAGTTCGACTTCCTCGGCCTGCGCACCCTGACCATTCTCGCCGAGGCGGTGCGCTTCGTGCAGCGCCACGAAGACCGCAAGGATTTCCGTCTGGAAGACCTGCCGCTCGACGATCCAGCGGTCTACAAGCTGTTTGCCGACGGTAACACCACCGCCGTGTTCCAGTCCGAATCGCGCTCGGCCAAGGATCTGGAAAAGAAGCTCAAGGGCGACTGCTTCGAGGACATCATCGCCCTGATGGCGCTCAACCGGCCGGGTCCGCTGGGGTCGGGCATGGTGGACGATTTCATCGCGCGCAAGCAGGGCAAGCAGAAGCCGGAATATTTCCACCCTGACCTCGAACCGGTACTGAAATCGACCTACGGCATCATCGTCTACCAGGAGCAGGTGATGCTGGTGGCGCAGATTCTGGCAGGCTACAGTCTCGGCGCCGCCGACATGCTGCGGCGCGCCATGGGTAAAAAGAAACCCGAGGAAATGGCCAAGCAGCGCACCATTTTCCTCGAAGGCGCCGCCAAGCGCGGCGCCGACACCAAGGTCGCCGAGCGCCTGTTCGACCTGATGGAGAAGTTTGCCGAATACGGCTTCAACAAGTCGCACTCGGCCGCCTACGCGCTGATCGCGTATCACACGGCCTGGCTCAAGGCGTATTACCCGGCCGAGTTCATGGCGGCGACGATGTCGTCCGAAATGTCGGATACCGACAAGGTGCGCGTGTTTTTCGAGGACAACCGCGCCAACGGGATGACGCTGTTGCCGCCCGACATCAACCAGTCCGGTTATCGCTTCGAACCCGTCAGCAAGACCGAAATCCGTTACGGCCTGGGGGCGATCAAGGGCAGCGGAGAGGCGGCAATTGGTGCGATCGTCGCCGAACGTGAGGCCAATGGTCCGTATAAAGGCTTGTTTGACCTGACTCGCCGGGTCGACAAGCGCTATCTGAACCGCCGTGTGCTCGAAGCGCTGGTGAAGGCCGGAGCGTTCGATCAAATCAACGATCACCGCGCCAGCCTGATGGCTTCGGTTGCCGCTGCACTGGAAACCGCCGACCGCGTCGCGCGCAGCGGCGGGCAGGTTGGCCTGTTCGGCGAGGCATTGGATGGCGGCGAAGATCTGGTCGACGTGCCGGTGTGGTCGGATCAGGAAAAACTGCAGCAGGAAAAATCCGCCTTGGGATATTTCTTCAGCGGCCATCCGTTCACTTCCTATCTGGCTGAAGTGTCGAGCTTTGCCAAGAAACAGCTCGACAGTCTGGAACCCTCGCGTGATCCGGTGATGCTGGCCGGTATCGCGGTGTCGCTGCGCACCCAGATGACGCGGCGCGGCAAGATGCTGATTCTGTTGCTGGATGACGTGACGGCGCAGGTCGAGGTGGTGATTTTCAACGAACTTTACGAGCAGAACCGGCACCTGTTAAAGGATGACGCGCTGCTGATCATCGAAGGCAAGGTCAACCGCGATGATTATTCGGGTGGCGTCCGGGTCACGGCGGAAAAGATCTACGATCTGGCCGGTGCACGCACCCGGTTTGCCCAAGGCTTGCAACTGGCGTGCAATGGTCAGTGCACGCCCCAACCCGATAGTGGCCGCAAGCTGGCGGAATTGCTTGCGCCCTACAAGGTGCAGGAAGATGGCTGCCCGGTGTGGGTGGATTACCGTACTCCGCATGCGCGCTGTCGGGTACGGCTGGGCGAGGACTGGAAGGTGAGACTGGATGACCGCCTGCTTGAGTCGCTTGGGGGGTGGCTGAAGCCCGAAGCGGTGAGCGTTATTTACTGAGTGTGGCGTTTAGGCAATTGAGGCGTTGGAATAATCGTACCAATTCAGGCTTTTTTGTTAAAAACTTGTTGACAGGCATAACGTAATATTAGAAGATTCTTATAACGCTGATGTGGCCGCAATGGCACATAGGTGTTGTCTCCTCCAATCCTCCTCCTTTGGTGGATATTCAGCCCGACTCAAACGAGTCGGGCTTTTTTTTGCCTGAGTGCTTTGTTGACGCCCGTATGAGCGCCTGATTTTATGCCGCCCGTTTCTCGAATGTGCTGAACAGGTCTTGCGTCACGATGGCTGTCTGGACAACCTGCTGTACCTGCGCCAGCGGTGGGCCCGAGTGAGCCCATTCGATCAAGGCGTTGACTGCATCAGTTGCCCCCTGAACCGTGGCCTCCACTGAACCATCCGACCGATTGCAGACCCAGCCGTTGACCCCCAGGCGTTCGGCTTCACGGCGCATGGATTCACGAAACCACACGCCCTGCACGCGACCCTGGATTTTGAGGTGGAATGTGACCACCGGCGATTTACTTCACTTTCATGCCGGGCTGGGCGCCGTGGTCCGGCGACAGGATGAACAGGCCCGGTTCGCTGCCGGAGGCGGCCAGCACCATGCCTTCGCTCATGCCGAATTTCATCTTGCGCGGAGCGAGGTTGGCGACCACGATGGTGAGACGGTCGATCAGGGCTTTGGGCAGATAGGCCGACTTGATCCCGGCGAACACCTGGCGTGTGCCGAGGTCGCCGAGGTCGA
>JAIOJU010000060.1 GCA_019911765.1 Thiobacillus sp. | reverse complement strand
CGACGATTTTGATCTATACCAATCTGGCCGGGTTTGTTGCCGGGGGCGGGATGGGCCAGGCCATCGTCCGCGCCAAGGAAGCCAGCAAACGCGATTTCGATTTGCTGTTTACGCTGCAGGCCCTGATCGGTCTGGTAATCGTCGCTTTTTTCTTCACCATCGCGCCCGGGTTTGGCCGCTGGTACGAGAATCCGCTGTATGCCGACATGCTGCGGGTTGCGGCCCTGTCTTTTCTGATTCGCCCATTTTTCAACGTGCCCAGCAACATGCTGCACCGCGATATGCGCTTCAAGGCCAAGACCGCGGTCCAGTTGACCAATCTGGTTGTCTACAACAGCATTGCGCTAAGCATGGCCTATCTGGACTACGGCCCCTGGAGCCTGATTCTGGCCGGGCTGTTCAGTTCGGTAACGGGCGCAATTCAATTTGCCTACTATGCGCGCTGGCGCCCCGGGGTATGTTTCGACTTCGCCCGTGCCGGCGAATTGATGCGCTATGGCTTGCTGGCCTCCAGCAACAACATCATTTACTACGTGCGCAGTCAGCTCCCGACCTTTGTGCTGTCGCGCAGCTTTGGGCCGGCTGGCGTGGGTCTGTTCAACAAGGCCGAAAGCCTGGCAGCCCGCCCGCATGCATTTATTACAGGCTCAGTGTATGAAGTGCTGTTCCGGGCGCTGGCCAAGGAACATGACAACCTGGATAAATCCCGCTATCTGTTTTTTCGCAGCCTGACCCTGGTGGCGGTGTATGCCATGCCGTTTTATATCGGCTTTCTATGGCTGGCCGAGCCGCTGGTGGTAATGCTGTTTGGGCACCGCTGGGCCGAATCGGCTGCACCCTTGATGGTACTCAGCCTGGCGGCCCCGCTGATGATGATCGAGAACCTGTCCGGTGCGGTGCTTGCTGCGCGCAACTGGCTGGGCCGGGAACTGGTGGCCCAGGTCATCATGATTGTCGTGGCGGCGGCCGGAATCTGGCTGGGCCGCCCCTACGGAATGGCCGGAATCGCCGCGGGCCTGGTGGTCGCGCTGCTTTATATGGGTACACACATGTTCTGGCTGGCCAAGCAATCGCTCAAGGCGCGCTGGGCCGATCTTGCGCGCGCCTTCATGCCGGCTGCGTTGCTGAACGTGATTCTGGTTGCCACGTTAGGGATTGCCGAGCAGTTTGTCCCATCGACCATCCGCGCGATCGGGCCACTGTATGTACTATTGATGGCTACCGTGGGCGGGCTGGTTTATGCGGCGTGTTTCCTGTATTTGCCGATCCCGGTCCTCGCCACGGAAACCGCACGCTGGAAAATCAAGCTCAAACTGACCAAGGCAACGGCATGACCTGGATCGATCCGATTTCGCGCGCACTACACCGTCAGGCTGGCCGGCATGGGCCGGTCATGCTGATGTATCACGCCGTCACCCCCGGCAGGGAAACACCGGCCTGGCCATGGGCGGTATCGATGCAACAGTTCTGCAGCCAGCTCGACTTTCTGGCAGCAGAAGGCTATGACACGCCCACCATGAGCGAACTGGTCGCCGCACCCGTCGAAAAATGGACCGGACGCACAGTGTCCATCACCTTCGACGATGGGTATATCGACAACCTGGCCGCCTGCGAAGAACTGAAAAAACGCGGCATGCGCGCCACCTGGTTTGTGGTTTCCGGCTCGGTCGGGCAGATGCCGCAATGGCCGGAAGACGGCCGCCCCGCCGGGCGCTTATTGAATGCCGACGAATTGCGCGACATGCAGGCAAACGGCATGGAAATCGGTTCGCACACGATCAGTCATGCGCGGTTGACTGAACTTGACGACTCGCAACTGATGCGGGAACTCAGCGGCTCAAAAACCACATTGGAAGAACTGCTGGGCAATCCGGTCACCAGCTTTGCCTTTCCCTATGGAACCTGGGATGCGCGATGCGTCGAAGCGGTCAAACAAGCGGGCTATACAGCAGCCTGCACTACCCGCACCGGCTGGGCTTTGCGCGACCATTCCGCATTTCATCTACGGCGCCTGACAGTATTCAATACCGATACACCAGGCAGCCTTGCACGAAAACTCTACTTCGGCAGCCACGATGTACGCTGGCGCGATATTGCGCAGTACGCGTTTCGACGGCTGCGGCGTGTGTGATGTTTCAAACCGGCTATCGCAAATGCGTTCATGACCCCAACCATCTCCATCATCATGCCCTGCCACAACGCAGCCGACCATTTATCGGCCAGTGTGGGCAGCGTGCTGGCGCAGACGTTTGCCGACTGGGAACTGATCGCCATTGACGATGGCTCCAGCGATGGCACGCTGGCCTGGCTCCAGGCGCAAGCCGATACGCGAATCCGTACCCAGTCCCAGTCCAATCAGGGCGTCAGTACCGCCCGCAATGCCGGGCTGGCCGCAGCACGCGGCGACTATGTCGCGTTTCTCGACGCCGACGACACCTGGTCGCCAGACTTTCTGGAAACCATGCTGGCCGCCCTGCAGACGCGTCCTGCTGCCGTGCTGGCGTATTGCGGCTGGCAGCACCTGCGGCCGTCCGGCAACCATGGCGAACCCTTCGTCCCCCCCGATTATGAAACCCCTCACAAGGCCGAAGCGCTGCTTGCCAGTTGCCGCTGGCCGATCCACGCAGCGCTGGTCAGACGCGAGGCCGTGCTGGCGGCCGGCGGGTTTGATTCCACGCTGAAAAATGCCGAGGATTTCGCCCTGTGGCTGCGCGTAGGGACAACGGCACCCATTATCCAGGTACCGAAGGTACTGGCGTTTTATCACCAGCATGAAGGCGAACAGGCTTCGGACAACCGGGCTCGCGCCGCACTGCAACACTGGCAGGCACAACTGAAATATCTGGATGGGCATCCTGCAGCAATTGCCCAACTCGACCCTTCGCGCATTCGCGATCTCACCCTGGGCGAACTGCTCAAGCGCGGCTATACGTGTTACTGGAAACGTGACCTGCCTGCGGCACGGCAGATTTTCCGTACAGTGATGAAACAAGGCTATGGCACACTACGGGACTGGAAATATATGCTGCCCGCCTGGCTGCCTGAATCCTGGCACCACTGGCTGCTCGGACAGCGTGACAGGGGAGCCTGAAAACCGGATGGAAAACTTTGATCCCGCGCTGATCTCCGTCATCATGCCCTGCTACAACGCGGCTGCCTATGTAGAGGAGGCTGTCGAGAGCGTGATGCAGCAAAGCTACCCGCATGTCGAATTGATCATTGTCGACGACGGCTCCACTGACGCGTCCGTCCAGATCATTGCAGGCCTGGCGGCCAGCCACCCTGACCGCATCACCGTCCTGCACCAGACCAACAGCGGCCCTTATCACGCGCGCAACCAGGGGCTGACACATGCACATGGCAACTTCATTGCGTTTCTGGATGCCGACGACACCTGGGACCCCGACGCACTGAACCAGTTGCACGCCGCCATGACCGAAACGCTGGCCGACGTCGCATACTGCGGGTGGCAGAATATGGGCGAGACCGCCATCAACACGCAGCCGCATATCCCCCCCGACTACATCGAATCCGACGCGACTGCGTTGTTCCTGCAATCGTGTCCCTGGCCGATCAATGGCGTGCTGGTGCGACGACAGCTAATCGATTCCCTGCGCGGATTTTCGGAACGGCTCCCTACCGCCATGGACTACGATTTATGGCTACGCATGCTGGCGGCCCAGCCCACGGTCATGCGCGTTCCACGCGTGCTGGCGTTTTATCGGCACTATTCGCGCGGCAATGCGCACATACCGCGCTGGCGCCAGGTTTTCGATGCCATCGCCGTACGTGAAGATTTTGTCCACCACAATCAGCAGCAAGTCGCGCATCTCAGCCATGCCGAACGCGACACACGGGTTTATGGTTCACTGCTGGCCGAGGCCTATCGCTGCCACTGGCGGCGCGACATTGATTCCTCCCGGCGCCTGTTTCGACGCGCACTGCGCAAGGCCAACTGGAAAGCCCGCGATGCCAAATACATTCTGGCCAGCCTGCTGCCTGCCCCCATTCTCAAGTCCCTTGTCCGTTACATCGACATGCGGCGCAACCGGCCCGTCACGTTCTAGTGGTCTGCTTTCGAAATAGGGGGACTAAATGAAACGGATGGGGTTTTTCGCAGGGCAAGGCGCGAGGAGGCGACATAGCTGGCTCTATGGCAACGACGAGCAACGCCGCCATGAGGAAAAAGACGCCGTTTCATGTTCCGGTATTTCGAAAGCAGACCACTAAATCAACGCCATGGATTCCAGCGCCCACAATCAAGAGGTCGCGCATCTGAACCTTCCTCCCCTGGTTGTGGATCTGGATGGCACGCTAACCCCCGCAGACACTTTGGTCGAGTCCGCCATCCTCTTGGTCAAGCGCCACCCGCTCTATTTGCTTTTCTTCCCGTTCTGGTTGATCCAGGGCAGAGCCGCTTTTAAGGCAGCGATTGCCTCACGTACGAATTTTTCGGCGGAAAACCTGCCGCTCCGAGCCGGGCTTCTGGAATACCTGACGGCACAAAAATCGGCTGGACGGCGCCTGGTGCTTGCCACTGCGGCCCATCAAAGCATCGCGCAGGCCGTGGCGGACAAAACCGGGCTGTTCGATGACGTCCTTGCCAGCGATGCAAACAACAACCTCAAAGGCCGAAATAAACTCGCGGCCATCCAGGAAAAAGTCGGGCACACCTTTGCTTATGCAGGCGACAGCCAGGCAGACCTGCCAATCTGGAAGGTCTCCAGCGCGGCGGTCCTGGTCAATGTGTCATCGCGTATAAAACGCACGGTTGCTGGCGCCGTTCCGGTGGAGCGCGAATTCACGTTTTCGAGACCCACTTGGGGAATCTGGATCAAGGCGCTGCGTGTTCATCAATGGATTAAAAATCTGCTCGTGTTTGTCCCCTTGCTGACAGCATTTTCATTTCTAGACGCATCCAGGCTGGCCGATGCTGTAATTGCGTTCTTTGCCTTTTCTCTCACTGCATCAGCCACCTATATTGTGAATGACCTGTTCGATCTGGAAAATGATCGCGCACATCCCCGCAAGTGCAAGCGGCCTTTTGCCAGCGCAGCGCTCTCGATACCGGTCGGGCTTGCCGCCGCAGCCCTTTCTCTGGCGGCGGCCTTTGCGCTGGCCATGAGCGTTTCTGCCGCATTCACTTTCATGCTGCTGTCCTATCTTGTATTGACCAGCGCATACAGCTGGCTTCTCAAGCAGTATGTGCTGATTGACGTACTCACCCTGTCATTGCTTTACACCTTGCGCATACTGGCTGGGGCGGTCGCCATTGGCGTAGCCACCAGTCCCTGGTTGCTGGCTTTTTCCGTATTCGTTTTTCTCAGCCTGGCGCTGGTCAAGCGTTGTTCGGAGCTGATTTCCCTCCAGCAGTCAGGCGAAACGGCCACTCGCGGGCGCGATTACCGGGTGAGCGACCAGCAGGTTCTGACCCCACTGGGTCTGGCTGCAGCCCTCGGCGCCGTGGTCGTTTTTGGGCTCTATATCAGCAGCCCGGAAGTTAAAGCACACTATGCGAGCCCATTGCTGTTGTGGCTGGCGGCATTGGGCATGATCTACTGGCTGGCGCGTTTGTGGATCAAGACTCAGCGCGGAGAAATGCATGACGATCCGATCGTTTTTGCGCTGCATGATCGCGGCAGCCGTGTGGCGGTCATTGCAATGATTGCGGTGGTTCTGGCTGCGCACTACATGACGGGAATAAATCTATGAGAATTTTTCTGGCAGCCTTAGCCAGCATCCTGCTTTCTGTCGCGGCTCAATTCACTCTCAAGGCCGGCATGAGCAGCCTGGCCGTCAAACAGGCGCTGACCCAGCCTTTGGGGCTGCGCAATGCCTGGGACATCATCAGCAATGCGCTGGTGCTGTCGGGTTTTACCCTGTACGCCCTCGGTGCCGTGGTCTGGCTAACGGTGCTCGCACAATGGGACGTCAGCAAAGCCTACCCGCTGGTGGGCCTGGGTTTCATTTTCACCCTCATCGTCGGCCTGATGCAGGGGGAACAAGTCAGCCTGGTGCGCGCCACCGGTGTGTTGCTCATCGCTTCCGGCGTTTATCTGGTTAGCCGGAGCTGAGTGGTGCCGCGCAGGCTTGACGCGCATGCCATCGGCATGACCAGATGGAAACGATCAGGCCATGTCTGAGGCCGGGAACGACGCTCGCCAACCCGGACTGCGTGCACGTCTGAAGGACCAAGCGCCCCTATGGATCATTGCCGTGTTATGCGTATTGATGGCCAGCCACATGCGGTTGCACACAACCACATTCCCTTACACCCCGGACAGTGCGAGTTATTTTGAGCAGGCCAGAACGCTATTGACTGAAGGCGCGGCACTGGAAACACCTTACGCACCCAATAATGAGGCCCGGCAACCCAGTCGTCTGTTTCCGGTTGGTTATCCAGTCGTCCTCGCATCCATCGGCCTGACGGGGATTGACCCACGGGATGCCGCGCTGCTCCTCACCCGCTCGGCAGGACTGCTGCTGCCCATCCTGCTCTTTGTCAGTTTCCGGCGGCCGCTGGGCGCACGCAATGCTGCGTTGATGGCCATGCTGAGCCTCTCCTCTCCCAGCACGCTCACCTATTCAACCTTAGCAACATCGGACCTGCTGTCATTGCTGCTGGCAGTCGCCACGATAGGCATCGTTCTGAACAAGCAATCACGATCGTGGCTGATGTTTGCCGGCGTGCTTGGAGGAAGCGCCTACGCCGTGAGAAATGCCCAACTCGCGCTGCTGGCAGCCATTGCTTTTTATTACTTCTTTCTTTGGGCTACCCAGACGAAGCAGCGGCGGGAAATCACTCTGAACGCTGCCGCGTTTCTGCTTGGCGTGTCGTTGATACTCCTGCCCGTTCTCATTCGGAACATGACGCTTTTTGGAGCGATCAACCCCTACCACATGGCGCCCTCGACGCTATCGGCCATGCACAATGTTCGGACGTTTATTCAGGAAATGGCCTATGACCTGTCCGGAGTACGTTCTTTGGGCATTGTGTTTGGCTGGTCAACCACGGGCATCGCTTTAATGCTGCTCATGGCAGCCGGGGTTGCCTGGTTTCTGAAAACCTCCTGGAGTCATTTGTCGACGACCCGGAAAAACACGATTTTTCTATGCACTGCCTATGCTGCAATCGGTGCCAGTGTGGTCATTGCCGCACGAACCCGATATGAATGGGGCGAAATGATCAATATCCGCCACACCCTGCAATACACCCCCTTTCTATGGGTGGCCATTATTGGGGGAGTATCAGGCATCAACACCCGCCCGCACGCACGTGCGGCAATTACCACCCTGTTTCTATTCGTCATGGGTATTCTGCATGTGACGTATATTGCCGCCCCTCGCGATCTGGTTCTGCAGAAAAAAAGAGAACAAGGAGCGATCGCCGCGCTGAGCAATGGAAAAG